>NZ_JBSHCR010000116.1:0-7138 GCF_053615895.1 Isoptericola sp. NPDC055881 | reverse complement strand
TCCGTACCCACAACCTCAGGGCGGTCAGGGGCGACCGGCGTAGGGCATGACGTCGTCCCATCGGACGGGAGTCTCGCGGACGTCGACGCCGGGGCGCGGGGCCTCGACCATCATGCCGTTCCCGGCGTAGAGCGCGACGTGCCGGATGGTCGACGGGTCGGACGGGTCGTTCGCGTAGAAGATGAGGTCGCCGGGCCGCATCGAGCCGTACGCGACCTTCCCGACCGTGAGGTACTGCGACCGCGACGTGCGGGTGATCCACACGCCCGCGGCGTTCCACGCCCCCGACGTCAGGCCGGAGCAGTCGTAGCCCGGGTTGCCCGTCCCGCCCCACTGGTACGCGATCCCGATCTTGGAGCGCGCCCAGGCCAGCGCGGCGCGCCCCTGGGCGGCGCTGCCCTGCCCGACGCCGCTGACCGGCGGCGGCTGGGGCGTCGGGTCAGGCTTCGGGTCCGGCCTCGGCGCCGGGTCAGGCGCCGGGTCGGGCGCGGGGTCGGGTGCGGGATCGGGCGCCGGGGCAGGGTCGGGCTCCTGCGTGCGCGTCGGCCGTGGGTCGGGCTGCGCGCGGTCGTCGCCGTCGGACGCCGTGTCCCGGGCCCCGCCCGTCGTCGCGGACGTGCGCGGAGCGTCCGCGGACCGGTCGGGCGACGCGGTGGCGTCCGACCCCTCGCCGACGGCCCCGGACGCAGCCTCGGCGGCGGCCTTGGCGGCTCGCTCCCGCGCCGCCGCCGCGCGCTGCTGCCGGTCGGCCTCGCGCTGTCGCTCCAGCTCGACGGTGGTGCTGCGCAGGTCGGCAAGGCGTGCAAACAGGCGGTCGCGCTCCTGCTCGGCGGCGGTGGTGCGGGCGGTGAGGTCGGCGGCCGTGCGCCGCGCGGTGGCGAAAGCGGCCGCGGCCGCCTCGCCCGCCTCCTGCTGCGCCACGCGCGCGGCGTCCCACCGGGCGTCCGCGTTGCGCGTCGTGGCGCGCAGGTCCGCCTGCTGTGCCAGCGTCCGGGCGATCCTCCGGTCGACGGCTCGCTGTGCCGCGTCCGAGGAGACGACGTCGCCGAGGTCGCGCGCGCCGGCCACGACGTCGAGCGGCCCGAGGGCGCTCTCGGACGCGCGCGCCGTGGTCCGGTAGGCGTCGGCAAGGGAGGACCGGGCGGCGTCCTCGGCCGCCTGGGCCCGGTCGGCGCGCTCGCGCGCGGCGTGCGTCTCGCGCTTCGCGGCGGCGAGCGCCTCGCGCGCCTCCGCGTAGTCCTCCGCCGCGGTCTGGACGTCGGCCTCGGCCCGCGCGAGCTCCGCACGGATCGCGTCGAGCCGCGCCTGCGCCCCGGCGACGTCCAGACGCGCCGCGTCCTCGGCCGCGTGCGCGGCGGCGACGTCGTCGTCGGACGGCGGGTCGGCCCACGCGGCCCCGCCTGCGGGCACCCCGCCGAGCAGCGCCACGATCGCCAGCGCGGTCGCTCGCCGGTATCGGGCCACGCGAGGCACACCTCCGGCGCGGGTAGTCCCGCGGTCCGCAGACGGACGGCTGGTGCGACGCATGGGCTGCTCCTCCTTCGGGCAGGCGCTGTCCGGGCAACCTCGCCCAGGCTCACCCGATCGGGCACGCACCGCCACCGGAGAGTGCGAGGCCCGCCCGGGAAGCAAGGCGACACGCCGTCCATATTTTGGTCTCAGATGGCGAGATCCGGCTGTCGCCCCCGGTGCGCCACGGCTACCGTCGTCCGCATGACCCGCCGAATGTGCCGCTGACCACCGCGCACGTTCGCCTGCCTGCGGCCGCTCGTCGACCCAGCCATCCGCTCCGCGTGCGCAGCAGACCGCCGCGGCCCCGCCTCAGACGCGCAGGCCCCTGGGACCCGCCGCGGCCCGATCGCCGACCGAGCCGACCCGCGCCCACCTGCCAGGAGCACGTCATGACCACCTCTCGCTGGACCTTCGAGACCCGCCAGATCCACGCCGGCCAGAGCCCCGACCCCGTCACCGGGGCCCGCGCGCTGCCGATCTACCAGACCACGTCGTTCGAGTTCCCCAGCGCCGACGTCGCCGCCGACCGCTTCGCGCTCGCCGACCTCGGCCCCATCTACACGCGCATCGGCAACCCGACGCAGGAGGCCGTGGAGGCCCGCGTCGCCGACCTCGAGGGCGGCGTCGGGGCGCTGCTCGTCGCGTCCGGCCAGGCCGCCGAGACCCTCGCGATCCTCAACGTGGCGCAGGCGGGCGACCACGTGGTGGCCAGCCCCAGCCTCTACGGCGGCACGTACAACCTGCTGCGCCACACGCTGCCCAAGCTGGGCATCGAGACGACGTTCGTCGACGACCCGCACGACCCCGCCGCCTGGCGCGCCGCCGCCCGGCCGAACACCAAGGCGTTCTTCGCCGAGACGATCCCCAACCCCCGCGCGGACGTGCTCGACATCGCCGGTGTCGCCGACGCCGCGCACGAGGTCGGGGTGCCGCTCATCGTGGACAACACGATCGCGACGCCGTACCTGGTGCGGCCGATCGAGCACGGTGCGGACGTCGTCGTGCACTCCGCCACCAAGTACCTCGGCGGCCACGGCGCCGCGATCGGCGGCGTCATCGTCGACGGCGGCACCTTCGACTACGCGGCGCAGCCCGAGCGCTTCCCCGGCTTCAACGAGCCGGACGAGAGCTACCACGGCCTCGTCTACGCGCGGGACCTCGGCGTCGGCTCGGCGCTCGGGGCCAACCTCGCCTACGTGCTCAAGGCGCGGGTCCAGCTGCTGCGCGACCTCGGCCCCGCCGTCGCGCCGTTCAACGCCTTCCTGCTCGCCCAGGGCCTCGAGACGCTCTCGCTGCGCGTGGAGCGGCACGTCGCGAACGCGCAGCGCGTCGCCGAGTGGCTGGAGGAGCGCGACGACGTGCGCGTGGTGCACTACGCCGGCCTGCCGTCGTCCCCGTGGCACGCCAACGCGCAGCGCTACGCCCCGAAGGGTGCCGGCGCCGTCATCGCCTTCGAGCTCGACGTGACCGACCCGGAGCAGGCGTCCGCCGCGGGCCGCGCGTTCGTCTCGGCGCTGCGGCTGCACTCGCACGTGGCCAACATCGGCGACGTGCGCTCGCTCGTCATCCATCCCGCCTCGACCACCCACTCGCAGCTCACCCCGGCCGAGCAGGCGTTCTCCGGCGTGACGCCGGGCCTGGTGCGGCTCTCGGTCGGGCTCGAGGGGATCGAGGACATCCTGGCCGACCTCGAGCTCGGCTTCGCCGCGGCGACGGCCACGGCGGGCGCGACGACGGACGACGAGGCCGCCGCGTGACGCGCGCGACGGGGGTGCCCGGACGGCTGCCGGTGCGTCGCGGCGGCGGGGTGCGCGTCGCCCCCACCGTGCCGTCGGTGGGCGGCCGCACCTCGGGCGACGCCCCGCGGGTCCGCCCGACGCCGGTCTCCCGGTCCCGCGTGAAGCCTCCGGTGCCCGCCACCGGGGCGTGGCGCGAGGGCGACCCCGTCGCGGACAAGAAGTTCGCCGACGTCGGCGCGGTCGAGCTCGAGGCGGGCGGCGTGCTGCCCGGCGTGCGGGTCGCCTACGAGACCTGGGGCGAGCTGGACGAGGACGGGTCCAACGCCGTCCTCGTGCTGCACGCCCTCACGGGCGACGCGCACGTGGCCGGGGCCCCCGGGCCGGGCCAGCCGACCGCCGGCTGGTGGGCGGACATGATCGGCCCCGGGGCGCCCATCGACACCGACCGGTACTTCGTCGTCGCGCCGAACGTGCTGGGCGGTTGTCAGGGCACCACCGGGCCCGCGTCGGACGCTCCTGACGGCCGCCCGTGGGGCGGCCGCTTCCCCCGCGTGACGACCCGCGACCAGGTGGCCGCCGAGATCGAGCTCGCCCGGCAGCTGGGGATCGAGCGCTGGACGCTCGTCGCCGGCGCCTCGATGGGCGGGCTCCGCGTGCTCGAGTGGGCCCTGCTCGGCCCCGAGGCGGGCATCGCGGTGGACGGCATCGCCGCCATCGCCACGACGGCGCAGACGTCCGGCGACCAGATCGCGTGGGCGCACCCGCAGCTGGGCGCGATCCGGGCCGACCCGCGCTGGCGCGGGGGCGACTACTACGAGGCAGCCGACGGCGACGGACCCGACGCCGGCCTCGCCATCGCCCGCCAGATCGCGCACACCACGTACCGGACGGCGGCCGAGCTCGACGTCCGCTTCGGACGGCTGCCGCAGGGTGGCGAGGACCCGCTGGGCGACGGCCGCTACGCCGTCCAGTCGTACCTGGACCACCACGGGGACAAGCTCGCGCGTCGGTTCGACGCGAACTCCTACCTGGTGCTCACCGAGTCGATGCTGAGCCACGACCTGGGCCGTGACCGGGGCGGTGTCGAGTCGGCGCTGTCGCAGATCACGGCGCGCGCGCTGGTCGTGGCCGTCGACTCGGACCGGCTGTTCCCGCCGGACCAGGCGAGCCGCATCGCGGCGTGGATCCCTGGCGCGGAGCCGCTGCGCATCGTGACCTCCGACTTCGGCCACGACGGCTTCCTCATCGAGTTCGACCAGCTCGGTCCGATCGTGGCCGAGTTCCTCGCGAACGTCAGCGTCGAGGAGGCCGGGGGCGCCGAGTGACCCGGCGGCGGCCGGGTCCGCGCTGACGGGTCGCCGCGCGCGTGTCGGGGGCCGCGCCTAGCGTGGTTCCCGGCCGCCGACCCGCGCGGCCGGCCCACCCGCGACCCGCGCTGGAGGCGACCCATGGTCCGGCTCAACCCCTACCTCAGCTTCAAGAACCAGGCGCGCGAGGCGCTCGAGTTCTACCAGTCGGTGCTCGGCGGCGACCTCGACATCAGCACGTTCGGCGGCATGCCCGCGGACTCCGGCATGCCGATCGAGGACGCCGACAAGGACCTCGTCATGCACGGCCAGCTCGACACGCCGTCCGGCCTCACCCTCATGGCCGCCGACTCCGGCTCGATGATGCCGTACGTGGCCCCCACCAGCGGGGTGACGGTGGCGCTCACCGGCGGGCCGGAGGACTACGACTACGTGGCGGGCGCGTACGCGAAGCTCGCCGAGGGCGGCTCGGACGCCATGCCGTTCGACAAGGCGCCGTGGGGCGACTTCTACGGCCAGGTGACCGACCGGTACGGCATCACGTGGATGTTCGACGTCGGCGCGCCCTGACCGACCCGCGCGTCAGCTGACGAGCAGGCGCTCCCGGCGGGCGGCGAGGGCGGCGAGCTCGGCGTCCGCGGCCGTGGCCCGTGCGGCGAGGCGCGCGCGGACCGTGTCCACCGCACGGCCCGCGACACGGACACGGTCGCGCGCCTCCGCGATCCGATTGCGCACGGACCAGTCCGTGAAGATGTTGTCGAACCAGACGTCGAGCGTGCGGGTGAACCCGTCGACCCCGACGTCGCCCACGCCCTGCTCGCCGAGGTCGCCCAGCTCCACGGTGAGCCGCCGCAGCGCGCCGTCGGCCCGACGCAGGAGCGCGGCGGCCTTGTCGAGACGGTCGTGCTTGGCCATGCTCGCGATCGCGCCGCCGTCGAAGAACGTGTCGTAGGTCGACCAGCCGTCGGCGCTGCGCAGCTCGTTCCCGGCCGCGGACAAGGCTGCCGCGGCGACCGCGGCGGCCTGCCGTGCCTCCACGATCTCCCGCTGCTCGGCGCGCCACGCGCCGGTCTGCTCGGCCACGTCGGCCAGCTCCGCGGCGGCCGCGCCCCCGCCGTCGCGCACCCACTCCTCCTTGGCGGTCAGGGCCGCCGTCCAGCGGCCCTGCACGTCGCCGAGCGCGTCCATCGCCGCCTCGACGTCGGCCAGGTCGCGGGCGGCCGCGTCGCGCCTGGCCTGTGCGGACGCCGCGACGTACTCGGCCGCCTGCTGCTCCGCCCGTTCCGCGTCCAGCCGCTGCGCCCGGTCGCCGCGCACCGCGGACCACACGCGCGCCAGGCTGAGCGACTCCAGCCGCCGCACGTCCGCCGTCTCGTCCGCGAGGGACGCCCGCGCCGTCACGAGCGCCTCGTCCGCGGCCGCCAGCGCCTGGCGTGCGCGCTCCCGGCGGCCGGACTGCTGCGTGTGCTCGACGACGGCGGCGCGCGCGGCCGTGAGCCTCTCCTCGACGTCACCGACTGGCATGCGCCACAACCTAGCGGCCCGGCCAGTAGGTTGGGCTGCATGCTCGCCGCCACCGTCGCCCGGTTCTCGCCCGACTCCCCGCTCGACGGCCTGGAGGTGGGCGACCGGCCGGAACCGGAGGCGCGCGAGCACTGGACCACGATCGACGTCCGTGCCGCCACGCTGAACCATCACGACCTGTGGTCGCTGCGCGGCGTCGGGCTGCGGGCCGAGCAGCTTCCGATGATCCTCGGGACGGACGCCGCCGGCACCACCTCGGACGGCACGCGGGTGCTGGTGCACGGGGTGATCGGCGCCGACGGGCACGGCGTCGGGCCGCACGAGCGCCGCACCCTCCTGTCGGAGCAGTACCCGGGCACCCTCGCCGAGCGCGTGGCCGTGCCCGCGCACAACCTGGTGCCGATCCCCGACGACCTGTCGTTCGAGGACGCCGCGTGCCTCCCCACGGCCTGGCTCACCGCGTACCGGATGCTGTTCGGCGCGGCGGGCCTCGCTCCCGGTGACCGCGTGCTGGTGCAGGGCGCGGGTGGCGGCGTCGCGACCGCCGCGGTCGTGCTCGGAGCCGCCGCGGGACTCGAGGTGACCGTCACGTCCCGGTCCGCGGAGCGCCGCGAGCGCGCCGTGGCGCTGGGCGCCGCGCACGCGATCGAGACGGGCGGGCGCCTTCCGGAGCGCGTCGACGCCGTGGTCGAGTCGGTCGGTCAGGCCACCTGGGCGCACTCGGTGCGGTCCGTGCGCCCCGGCGGCACGATCGTCGTGTGCGGGGCGACGTCGGGCGACGCCCCGCCCGCCGAGCTGACCCGCGTCTTCTTCAACGAGATCCGCGTGCAGGGCGTGACGATGGGGACGCGCGACGACCTCGCCGCCCTGGTCCGGTTCGTCGCCCGCACCGGGGTGCGGCCCGTCGTCGACTCGCAGGTGTCGCTGGCCCAGGTGGGCGACGGGCTGGCCCGCCTCGCCGCCGGGGAGCAGACCGGGAAGATCGTCGTCCTCCCCTGACCGTCACATGTGGTGAGCGGGCGTTTGGCCCTGTTTCTCGACGAAACCGGGCCAAAC
>NZ_JBSHCR010000115.1:0-7372 GCF_053615895.1 Isoptericola sp. NPDC055881 | reverse complement strand
CTGCCGGGCGGGTCGTCGTCGTTCCCCCGGCCGGCGGCACCCGCGCCAGCGGGCTCGGTCGTCGTGGGCGACCGCCCTGGTCGGCCGTCTAGGGTGGCCCGCATGCGCGCCGCCGACGTCGTCCCCGCCCCCGCGTCCCTGCAGGCCGAGGAGGCCCGTGTCGTCCTGCGCGACGGCGCTCGCGTCGTCGCGCACCCCGCCCTGCGTGCCGCGGCACGGTGGTGGCGGCGCGCGAGCGAGGACGCGTTCGGCCTCGACCTGGCGCTCGCGGGCGAAGGCACGGACGTCCCGCCCGCCGACGTGGTCTTCGACGTCGACGGCGCCGTCCCCGCCGGCAGCTACCGGCTGGCCGTCACCGACGACGGTAGCGGTGGCGCCGTCGTGCGCGTCGCCGCTGCCGACCCGGACGGCGCGCACGCCGCGGCCCAGACGCTCCGCCAGCTCGCGGGCCCGCAGGCGTTCCGCCGGGCGGGGGAGGGCGTGCCGCTCGTGCTGCCCGTCGTCACGGTCCAGGACTCGCCCCGGTTCGGCTGGCGTGGGGTGCTGCTCGACGTCGCGCGCCACTTCCTGCCGAAGGCGGACGTGCTGCGGTTCGTCGACCTGGCGGCCGCGCACCACCTGAACGTGCTGCAGCTGCACCTCACGGACGACCAGGGGTGGCGCGTGGAGGTGGCGCGCTACCCGCGGCTCACCGAGATCGGGTCCTGGCGCCGCGAGTCCGGCGTCGGCACCTGGCGGGCGGGTCGTTACGACGGCCGCCCGCACGGTGGCTTCTACACGCGGGACGACCTGCGCGAGATCGTCGCCTACGCGCGCGAGCGCGGCGTGACCGTGGTCCCCGAGATCGGGTCCCCGGGCCACGTGCAGGCCCTGCTGACCGCCTACCCGGAGCTGGCGGCGCGTCCCGGGGCGCACGAGGTGCGCACCACCTGGGGCATCAGCGAGGACGTGATCGACCCGTCGCCCGCCGCCGTCGAGCTCTTCCAGGGCGTGCTGGACGAGGTGTGCGAGATCTTCGACTCGCCGTTCGTCGCGCTGGGCGGGGACGAGGTGCCCGTCGGTGCGTGGCGGGAGCGCCCCGACATCGTGGCGCGCGCCGCCGGGATCGGCCTCGTCGGTCCCGACGGCGAGGGGGACGTCGCGCGGCTGCACGGCTGGTTCCTCGCGCGGCTGGCGGACCACCTGCGCTCGAAGGGCCGCCGCGCCGTCGTGTGGGACGAGGCATTCGGCCCCGACCTCCCGCGCGATGTCGTCGTCACGTGCTGGCGCGGCCACGCGGTCGCGGCCGACGCCCTCGCCGCCGGGCACGACGTGGTCATGGCGCCGGAGCAGGAGGTCTACCTCGACCACCGCGCCGCCGACGGCGTGGACGAGCCCGTTCCCGTCGGCTTCGTCCGCACGGTCGAGGACGTCCGCGCCTTCGAGCCGCTCCCCACGGGCCTGCTGGCCGCGCGCCCCGAGCTCGAGGGCGACCTGCCCGGCAACCTGCTGGGGGCGCAGGCGCAGCTGTGGAGCGAGCACCTCGACTCCGTCCGACGCCTGGACTACGCGGCCTTCCCGCGTCTCGCCGCGTTCGCCGAGGCGGTCTGGAACCCCGTGGCGACGGGCTTCGACGAGCGGCTGCGGGAGGCGCACCTCGCCCGGCTGGACGCCGCGGGCGTGGAGTACCGGCCGCTGGACGGGCCGCGACCCTGGCAGCGCCGGCCCGGCGTCACCGGCTACCCGCGCGACCTCGCGGCGGAGCGCGCCGAGGCCGGGTGGGCGGGGATGGGCGGCTGGGTCGAGGGGCGCGACGGCGCGGAACCGGACGCCGAGGTCCCCGCCGGCGAGGTGTACTGACCGGGCACGGTGATCGAGCCCGCGGCTCGGTCAGCCGTGGACGGGTCGGGCAGTGGCCGGTGGTGTCCCGACCTCGTCGACGGTGTGGTCGCCGCACGGGGCCGAGGTGACGACGGCGTGCTGGATGCGGTCCAGTCGGAACCAGCGCATGGCATCGCGGAGCCGGCACCACCCGATCAGGTACCAGCTCCCGGTCACGGACCCGAACAGCACCGGCTCGACATCCCGGGTGGTCGGGGTGCCGTCGCCGGAGGCGTAACGGATCCGCACCACCTTCTGGTCGGTCATCGCCTGTTCGACCGCCGAGGTGACGACCCGGCTCACCCGCGCGGACGGCGCGTCCACCCACACCCGGCCGGCGAGCTGCTCGGCCTTCTCGCGGGTCCGAGGGTCGAGCACGTCGAGGATCTTCCGCACGGCTGCCGCTGCGAGATCGGCGTAGGGAGCATCGGCCGCGGCCGTGGCGGCCGCGAGGAGAGCCACTGCCTGCGCGGGACTCAGGCTCACCGGCGGCAGCGACGCTCCCGGGGCAAGGCCATAACCCCCTCCGGGTCCAGGCCTCGACCAGACCGGTGCTCCGGTGGCCTCCAGAGCAGCCAGGTCACGCTTGATCGTGCGCACCGAGACCCCGAACTCTGCGGCCAGCCGTTCAGCGGTGGAGCCACGGGCACCCCGGCGCCGCAGCGTCTCGGTGAGGGCATGAAGACGCTCCGATCGCTTCATGCGCTCACGTTACCGATTCGTGTCAGAAATAGTGACACCCTGTTGTCCAGCGCGACTGCGACGGTGGTGTCATGACCACTCACGAGAACGCGACGATCGTCCTGGTTCCGGGCCACTGGTTGGGAGCCTGGGCCTGGGACCAGGTCGTGGAGCGCCTGCGCGAGACGGGAAGTCGGGCGATCGCGCTCACCCTGCCCGGGCTGGACCCCGACGACCCCCAGCGCTCTGCACGGACCCTCGACGACCAAGCGACGGCTGTCGAGGATGCGCTGAGAACGGCAGCAGGCGCCGGCCGGCCGGCAGTCCTGGTCGCGCACAGCGGAGCCAACGCCCCGGCCAGCATCGTTCTTGATCGCCACCCGGAACTGGTCGCTCACATGGTGTGGGTGGACAGCGGCCCGGTGGCACCCGGGACCGTCTTCGCACCGGACCTGCCGGCAGACCTGGTGGAGCTGCCGCTTCCCGGCTTCGAGACGCTCGGGCAGCAGGCCAGCCTCGAAGGTCTGGACGTCGATGACCTGCGTCGGTTCCGGGAACAGGCGGTGGCGGAACCCGGCCCTGTCCTGCGGCAGGCGGTGGACCTGTCCCACGCCGACCGCCTCGGTGTGCCGACCACGTTGGTGTGCTGCTCCATGCCGAGCGCTCAGGTCCTCGAGCTCGCCGACGCCGGCCACCCGATGTTCGCCGAGGTCGCTCGTCTGCAGCGCGTCGACGTCGTCGACCTGCCGACGGGGCACTGGCCCATGTGGAGTCGCCCGCGCGAGCTGGCAGACGCCATCGCTGCCGTCGCCGCTGCGCCCCGAGCCTGAGAGCACTCGCGCACGT
The DNA here is from genome assembly GCF_053615895.1 of Isoptericola sp. NPDC055881. Taxonomy (NCBI): domain Bacteria; kingdom Bacillati; phylum Actinomycetota; class Actinomycetes; order Micrococcales; family Promicromonosporaceae; genus Isoptericola; species Isoptericola sp. NPDC055881. The sequence continues at coordinate 3,985 of NZ_JBSHCR010000115.1, read as the reverse complement.
CACCGGGAGGCACGGGTCGCGTCGCGCCGTCCGTCGGCCGGTTCACCGGCCCGCGGCGACCGGCTCAGGTGCCTCGTCCGGGGCGTCGTCGGGCGCGGGGCGGGGGACGTCTGGTCCGTCGGGGCCTCCGGTCGAGCCCCCGGGTCCGCTGGGGGCGCCGCCGTCGGCGTCGGCCGCGGGCCTGCTGCGCCGGCGCAGCCACCGGTACCCGAGGTAGCCGAGCGCGGCGACGGCGAGCCAGGGGAGGAGGACGCCGAGGACCAGGACCACGGTCTGGACGGTCGTCACCAGCGCGCTCCACCCGGACGCGAGGCCGCCGACGAAGCCGCCGCGGGACTGCGCGGCGGCGACGGGCTCGGGGACGAGCTGCACGTCGAGCGTCGACATGGCGACCTGGTCGGACAGCCGCTGCCGCTGCGTGGTGAGGGCGTCGAGGTCGGCCTGGCGGTCGGAGAGCTCCTGCTCGACCTCGAGCAGGTCCTTCGTGCTGCTGGCGGTCTTCATGAGGTCGCGCAGCCGATCGGTCGACGTGGTGAGGGCGGCGATGCGGGCGTCGAGGTCCTGCCCCTCGCCGGTGACGTCCACGCTCTGCACGTCGACGTCCTCGACCGTCCCGAGCTTGTCGAGCGCCTCCACGGCGCCCGTCATCCGGTTCGCGGGCAGCCGCACGGTCATCGACGCGGACCCGGGGGAGTCCGGGGTGGATGCGGTCTCGGTGCGTCGTTCCACACGGCCGCCGGCCTCCTCGACGAGGCGCGCGAGGCGGCTCGCCGCGGCCGCGGGGTCGTCGGCCACCACGGTTGCGCTGCCGGTCGTGACGATCTCCCGCTCGGCCGCCGCGCCGGCGGGGTCGGCCTCCGCCATCCCGTCGGTCGCTGCCGGGGCCTCGGCCGCCCCCGCGCTGTCCGAGACCCCCGACGACGACGCCTCGTCCCCGCGGTCGGACGAGCAGCCCGTGACGACGAGCAGCAGCGCCGTGGCGAGCGCCGCGGCGACGGCGGGCGCACGGCGGCCCCGGACCGGACGTGGGGTGGCAGCCATGGGTCCGAGCGTAGGGGCGGGGGCACGTCGTCCCAGGTGGGGACCGCGGGATCGTGACAAGACCGTGCTGAGACCGTGACCTTGCGCGGTGACGCGGCCCATGTCGTGGGGTCCCGCCGGTGCGGGCGCTCCATCGCGAGCCCCCGTCACGCTCCACCCGCCACGATCCACCCGGCCCGATCCACCCGTCACGATCCACCAGGCCCGATCCACCCGTCACGATCCGGTAACGCGTCCTGGGGCGGCGGGTCAGCAGATTGACACCGACCTTGTTAAGACGCTGTACTAACAAACATGTCCACGCCGACGACGCGCGCAGCACGACGAGGTCTGGGTGCCGGCCTGCGAGCCACCTCCAAGGTGCTCCCCGAGCACGCCCGGGCGCACAACCGCTCCCTCGTGCTGCAGCACCTGTTCCACGAGGGGCCCACGTCGCGTGCCGACCTCGCCCGCGCGACGTCGCTGACCCGTGTGACCATCTCCGACCTGGTCAACGTGCTCCTCGCCGAGGGCCTGGTCGAGGAGCTGGGCGTGCAGCCCGGCCGCCGGGTCGGCAAGCCCGCGATCCTCGTCGGGATGCGCACGGACGCCTACCAGATCGTGGCGGTCGACCTGTCGGACGACGCGGTCATGCGCGGTGCGGTCATGACGCTCACGGGCGAGGCCGTCGTGCGCCGGTCCCTGCCGGTCTCGGGCCACGTGGGAGACGAGCTCGTCGACCTCCTGACGCGCTTCGCGCGCACGCTCATCTCCGCGGCCACGCGGCCGGTCGTCGGGGTGGGCGTGGGCTCGCCGGGCGTGGTCGACGACGCCGGCCGCGTCATCGAGGCACCCAACCGGCAGTGGACGGACCTGCCCCTGGGCGAGATCCTCACGGACCGCCTGGCGCTGCCCGTGCACGTCGCCAACGACGCCAACTCGGCCGCGCTCGGCGAGTACACCTACGGCGGCGCCGCCGGCTCGATGCTCGTGCTCACGGTCGGGCAGGGCGTGGGCGCCGGCGTGATGGTCGACGGCTCCCGCGTGCACGGCTCCGCCGACGCCGCCGGGGAGCTCGGCCACGTCACGGTCGTGGACGACGGCGAGCCCTGCGCCTGCGGTCGGCGCGGCTGCCTCGAGACCGTGCTCGCCGTGCCGGCGCTGCGCCGCGCCGTCGCCGGGCTGGACCCGGCGGACGCGGACGAGGCGCTCGCCCGCGTCGGGCGCACGCTCGGCACCACGCTCGCGCCGGTCGTCGGCGCCCTCAACCTCGCCGAGGTGCTGCTCAGCGGCCCCCCGGAACTGCTCGACGGCGCGCTCCGCACCGCCGCCCTGCAGACCCTGACCGACCGCACGATGCCGGCCACCGCCGCCGGACTGCGGCTCCGGATGGCCACGCTCGACGAGGACGTCGTCCTCTCCGGCGCGGCCGTCCTGGTGCTGGCCGCCCAGCTCGGGGTCTCCTGACCCCGGCTCGACGACCCGCACCCAGCAGCTCCGACCCTGTCGTCGCGCTGCTCAGAACGACCCTGGACAGATCGAGAGGAATCCCCAGTGAAGAGGACCCGTGTCGTCGCCGCCGGCGTGGCGACGAGCCTGACCCTGGCGCTCGCGCTCTCCGCGTGCGCGCCCGCCGACGACGAGAGTGCCGGCCAGAACGACGGCACCCCCGAGGCCGGTGACATCACCCTGTGGCTCGCCGGCGCGGACACGAACGACGACCTGCGCAAGTACCTGGTCGACGCGTTCGAGAAGGAGAACCCGGGGTCGACGCTGACGATCGAGGAGCAGGACTGGACCGACCTGGTCACCAAGCTCACGACCGCGCTGCCCGACGCCGCGAACACGCCGGACGTCGTCGAGATCGGCAACACGCAGGCCCCGACGTTCACCTACGCCGGCGCCTTCCGCGAGATCTCGCCCGAGCTGTACGAGGAGCTGGGCGGCGACAAGCTGCTGCAGTCCTTCGTCGAGGCCGGCTCGATCGACGACACCAAGTACGCGCTGCCCTACTACTACGGCTCGCGCTTCATGTTCTACCGCAAGGACATCTGGAAGAAGGCCGGTCTCGACGTCCCCCAGACGCTCGAGGAGTTCGGCGACTCCGTCAAGAAGCTGCGGTCGAAGAAGCAGTCCGGCTTCGCGATGGGCGGCCAGGACTGGCGCAACGGCATCTCCTGGGTCTTCGCGAACGGCGGCGAGCTCGCCGTCAAGGACGGCGACCAGTGGAAGTCCACCCTGTCGGACCCCAAGACGGTCGCGGGCCTCGAGCAGTGGCAGGACGTGTTCGAGGGCTCCTCGAACCTGCCGGCCACCGCGAAGGACGTCGCGTACTGGGACTTCCTCAACGACGGGACGGACGGCGAGGCGCCCGACGCCGCCACGATCATGGCGCCGGGCTGGGCCCGCTGGTCCATCGGCGACCTGGTCAAGGGTGACGACGGCAAGGAGGTCCCCGACGGCATGGCGGACGACTCCAAGTTCGACATCTTCGCCCTGCCGGGCGTCGACGGCGGCGTCGCGCCGGTGTTCGCCGGTGGCTCCAACCTGGCCGTCTCGGCCAAGTCGCAGCACCCGGAGCTCGCGGAGAACCTGCTGAAGGTCGTCTACTCGGACGAGTACCAGACCAAGCTCGCGCAGGCCGGCCTCGGCCCGGCCAACTCGGACTTCGACAAGCTCATGACGGTCGACGCCGACGGCAACCCGAACAAGTTCGGCGAGGTCACGGTGCAGACCGCCCAGGCATCCAAGCTGACCCCGGCCGCGCCGGGCTGGGCCGCCGTCGAGGGCGCCCTCGTCTACGAGGAGCTCTTCCAGAAGATCGCCGAGGGCGATGACGTGAAGGCGCTCGCCGCGCAGTACGACGAGAAGCTCACGCCCATGCTCAACGGCCAGGCGGGCTGACCCCCTCAGCCCCCACCCCCGACGGGTGGAGCGGCGCCGGTCCGGTTCTCGCGACCGGCGC
>NZ_JBSHCR010000114.1:0-7426 GCF_053615895.1 Isoptericola sp. NPDC055881 | reverse complement strand
GGCGAGAGCTGCGGTCGCAGCTCTCGCCGTTCTCGTCCCCCCAGCGCGGGCTGCTACGGGGTGCTCTCCTTGGCCTCCTTGGCCTGGCGCAGGATCGAGGACATCTTCTTGCCCTTCGCGACCTCGTCGACCAGCTTGTCCATCCACCGGATCTGCTGCATCAGCGGGTCGTCGATCTCCTCGACCCGCACCCCGCAGACCACCCCTGTGATGAGGACGGCGTCCGGGTTCATGGCGGGCGCCTCGGCGAAGAACGTCTCCAGGTCGACCTCGTCGGCGACGGCGCGCTCCAGGCCGGCCGCGTCGTAGCCGGTGAGCCAGGTGACGACGCGGTCGACGTCGGCCCGGTCGCGCTCCTTGCGCTCCACCTTCTGCACGTAGAGGGGATAGATGCTCGCGAAGGGCATCCGCCGGATCCGGTCTGCGGGCATCGGTCCTCGTCTCCCTGTCGGTGCGTCGAGCTCGTCCGACGAGGCTACCGCGCCGGCAGCGGGACGACGGCGGCCCCGCGCGCCCGCTCCAGCCGCGCCCCGAGGGCCACCAGCCCGGCCGCGAGCGGCACGAGCACGAGGTTGCCGAGCAGCATCGGCCGCAGGAACGGCAGACCGGCGACATAGCTGGCCACCAGCCCGTCCAGACCCGCGGGGTAGAAGGTGCCGCGGCCCAGCCACCACACGCCGGCGTTGGTCCACAGGTAGAAGAACAGCGAGCTCCCGACGCCGAACCCGAGCGCGGCGGCCAGGCGGCCGGCGGTGCCGCGGGTGCGTCCTGCCCACCACGCGCCGAGGCCGACGACGGCCCACGCGCTCCAGGTGAACACCAGCACGGAGGAGTTGCCGAGCAGGACGTCGCTCAGCGCGACGACGGCCAGCGGGGCGAGCATGGCGACGCGGTGCCGCAGCAGGCCGGCCGCCGCGAACGCCGCCGCGGTCGAGAGCTCGAGGTTCGGCGGTGCGCCGAGGTCGTCCTTCACCAGGCGCCAGACGACGGCGGCCACCACGAGCAGCACCGCGACGGCGGGGCGCCACCAGCGGCGGGCGAGCTCGCGCACGGGCAGCGGGGCCTCGAGGCGCGGGGCGGGGGCGGCGGTCACTTCTCGATCTCCTCGAGCTTCCAGGTGACGGTCTGCCCGTCCTTGGTGACGAGGGAGCCGGCCCCGACCTGCGCCATCTCCCCGTCGACGTACAGGCCCCAGAACTCGGTGTCGGGGTCCGCCTCGTGCCCCCGCACGGCGGTGACGTAGGCGTTCTCGCCCTTGCCCTGCACCTGCGCGTCAGGGTCGTGCTTCCGCAGCAGCTCGAGCGCCGTCTTGCCGTCCTCGCCCGCGTAGGAGAACTCGCTGAGGTTCTCCGCCACCTGCTCCGTGGGGTCGACCGACGTCGAGGCGGTGGAGCCGCCGTCGGCGGTCCCGTCGTCGGAGCACCCCGCCAGCAGGCCGACGGCGAGGGCGGTCGCCGGGAGCAGCGCGAGCAGTCGGGACGAGGGCGAGCGCGGGATCTTCACGGCCGAAGGGTACCCATCCTGGGCGTCCGCCCGCCGCTCGGGCCGTCATCCGGACGGTCGATCGCGGCCGGTGACCGTCAGGCGTCGATCCGCGACTGGTCCAGGGTGCTCGCGCCGGCGACGATGAACTCCTTGCGCGGCGCGACGTCGCTGCCCATGAGCAGCTCGAACACCCGCTCGGCGGCCTCGGCGTGCTCGACGGTCACGCGGCGCAGCGTGCGGTGGCGCGGGTCCATCGTGGTCTCGGCGAGCTGGTCGGCGTCCATCTCCCCCAGGCCCTTGTAACGCTGGATGTCCTCCTTGTATCGGCGTCCGGCACGGTCCAGCTTCTTGAGCGTGGCGGTGAGCTCGGCCTCCGAGTACGTGTACAGGTACTCGTTCTTGCGCCGTCCGCTGCCCAGCACCTCGACGCGGTGCAGCGGCGGGACGGCGGCGAAGACCCGGCCCGCCTCGAGCATCGGGCGCATGTAGCGGTAGAAGAGCGTGAGCAGCAGGGTGCGGATGTGGGCGCCGTCCACGTCGGCGTCGGTCATCAGCACGATCTTGCCGTAGCGCGCCGCCTCCAGGTCGAACGACCGGCCGGAGCCAGCCCCGAGCACCTGGATGATGGCGGCGCACTCCGCGTTGCGGAGCATGTCGCTGATCGACGCCTTCTGGACGTTGAGGATCTTGCCGCGGATGGGCAGCAGCGCCTGGAAGTCGCTGGACCGCGCGAGCTTGGCCGTCCCGAGGGCCGAGTCGCCCTCGACGATGAACAGCTCGCTGCGGGTCACGTCGTCGCTGCGGCAGTCCGCGAGCTTCGCCGGCAAGGACGAGGCCTCGAGGGCGTTCTTGCGGCGGGAGATCTCCTTCTGCTTGCGTGCCGTGACGCGGGCGCGCATCTCGGCGACCACCTTGTCCAGCAGCAGCGCCGCCTGCGCCTTCTCGTCGCGCTTGGACGACGTGAGCAGGGCGCCCAGCTCCTTCTCGACCACGCGCGAGACGATGGCGCGCACGGGCGCCGTGCCCAGCACCTCCTTCGTCTGGCCCTCGAACTGCGGCTCGGCGAGCCGCACGGTGACGACCGCCGTGAGGCCGGCCAGCACGTCGTCCTTCTCGATGCGCTCCGCGGCGTCCTTGGTGGAGACCTTCAGCCGGCGCGCGTTCGTCTCGATCTGCTTGCGCACCGTCTTGAGCAGACCCTGCTCGAAGCCCGACAGGTGGGACCCGCCCTTGGGCGTGGAGATGATGTTGACGAAGGTGCGCACCTCGGTGTCGTAGCCGCCGCCCCAGCGCAGGGCCACGTCCACCTCGCAGTCGCGCTGCACCTCCTGCGGCGACATGTGCCCCCGCGAGTCCAGCACGGGCACGGTCTCGGTGAAGTGGCCCGTGCCGCGCAGCTGCCAGGTCGAGGTGACCGGGGCGTCCGGCGCGAGGAACTCGACGAAGTCGACGGCCCCGCCGTCGTGCTGGAAGACCTCCTCGTGCGGCCCGGTCTCGCCCGGCGTGCCGGGCAGCCCGCGCTCGTCGCGCACCAGGATCTTCAGGCCGGGCACCAGGAACGTCGTCTGGCGCGCCCGCGTGACGAGCTCGTCGTAGCTGAATACGGCCGACTTCGGGAAGACCTGCCGGTCCGCCCAGTACCGCACCCGGGTGCCGGTGACGCCGCGCTTGACCTTGCCGACGACGGCGAGCTCGCTGTGGTCGGTGAAGGGCGCGAACGACGACTCCGGGGACGGGCCGGCCGCCGGGTCCGAGAACACGCCGGGCTCGCCCCGGTGGAACGTCATGCGGTACGTCTTGCCGCCGCGGTCGACCTCGACGTCGAGCCGCGCCGAGAGCGCGTTGACCACGGAGGCGCCGACGCCGTGCAGGCCGCCCGAGGCCGTGTACGAGCCACCGCCGAACTTCCCGCCCGCGTGCAGCTTGGTGTAGACCACCTCGACGCCCGTGAGGCCCGTCTTGGGCTCGATGTCCACCGGGATCCCTCGGCCGTCGTCCTCGACCGTCACCGACGAGTCGGCGTGCAGCACGACGCGGATCGCCGACGCGTGCCCGCCCAGCGCCTCGTCGACGGAGTTGTCGATGATCTCCCACAGGCAGTGCATGAGACCGCGCGAGTCCGTGGACCCGATGTACATGCCGGGGCGCTTGCGCACCGCCTCCAGGCCCTCGAGGACCGACAGGTGGCGCGCGGTGTACCCGGACTCGGAGGTGGCTGTCACGGGAACGAGGGTAGACGACCCGAACAGGTGTTCCGTGTGCTCCACGCCGCTATGCCCGGAGCGAACCTGGCCGGGGAGCGGGATGGTCCTGGCCACCTGTCTGGTTGGATGAGGACGTGAGCACCACGACGACCGAACCGACCCAGCCGCTGACCGCCGCCGACCGCTGCGACCGCTGCGGCGCCCAGGCGTACGTGCGAGTGGTCCTGCCCGTCGGAGAGCTCCTCTTCTGCGGGCACCACGCACGTGCGCACGCGGGTGCCTACGAGGGCGTCGCCGTCCACGTCCAGGACGAGACGGACCGCCTCCACGCCGAGCACGGGGCGCGCTGACCCGCCGACCCCCGCACGACCGACGAGACACGAGAGCCCCGCGCCGCCCGGCGCGGGGCTCTCGTGCGTCGCCCGCCGTTCAGCTCGAGCGTCCCGAGAGGGAGCCGACCCACGACCCCCGCACCCCGAGGGTGGTGCGCCAGCCGTCCGCCGTCTTGGTCCGGGACACCTTCTTCCCGGTCACGGACGTGGCAGTGAGCGTGCGGACCTGGCCGCTCGACCAGCGGGACGTGACCGCGATCGAGCGCACGGACGACAGCCCGAAGATCGACCGGGCCCTGGACTGCGTGATCGAGTCGCTCCACCGCAGGTACGGGTTGCCGGGCGCGTTCGCCGAGTAGGAGTCGTACACGTGCTTGAGGTACGGCAGGGCCGCGGTCCCGAACACCTCGTTGTTCGCGGCCGTGCCGCGGCGGCCGCCTGCCGCGCCGGTCGACGCGAAGTAGGGCGTCTCGGCGAACCGGTCCTGGGCGTCGCGCAGCACGGTGACCGTGCCGTCCTGGATCGTGGCGTCGACCGCGGCGACCCAGGTGCCACCCCAGCTGCCGCCCTCCTTCTTCCAGCCGGTGTAGTGCTGGGAGCGGGTGTCGTCGTAGACGTGGCACCCGCACGCGGACTTCAGGCCCTTGACCTTCTCCACGATCGCGTAGTTGCGCGCCACGATCGCCTGCGCCTGCAGCGCCGCGGCCCCTCGGTTGGTGCTCGAGCCCCACCCCGACGGCATCTCGTCGAGCCCGTAGAGGTACTCGGTGTTGATGATCACCTCGTTGACGACGTTCGGCCGGGACGACCGCTTCGTCACGACGAGACGCCCGTTGCGGTAGGTGCCCTGGGCGCCCGCGACGGTCGCGACCGCCTTCGTCCCGGTCGGCTGGTAGTACCGGGTGCCCGACCACTCGAACGTCAGGCTGGACCGCGCGGCGACGGTCCGCACGGTCGACGTGCCCTTCATGACCCGGGCCGTGACGCCTGCCGACGCGACGCCGACCGTGACCTTCGTCGTGGCGCCGCCGCTCGCCACCACGGTGCCGGCCGGGTCCTTGAGCTGCCAGGCCCCCTGGCCCACTGCCAGGACGGTCGTGGTGCGGGTGTCCGACGGCGGCCCGAGCACCTGGACGTCGAGCGTCGTGCGCGGGTCGTTCGCCGTGGAGACCGTGGTGCCCGGGTAGTAGTACTTCAGGATCTGCGCGGGCGTGCGGCCGGAGCGCGACTGCTGGTACGCGCCCCACTGGGCCAGCCCGACGCCGTGACCGGACCCGGAGCCGGAGATCGCGAACCGCACCGGCACGACGAGCACCTTGACCGTGCCGCTCGCCGCCCGGGTCGTCTTGAAGCGGTAGCTCGTCGACGCGGTGGGCTTCACCGTGGTCGAGGCACGGCCCTTCGCGCCGGTGCGCACCGTGCGGACCTTGACCCAGGACCCGCCCTTCTTGCGCTGGAGGGTGACGCTGGCGTACTTCACCGGCGCGCCCGACTTCAGGTACCGGACGCTCAGCGTCTTCCCGACCGCCGCCGTCGTGGTCCCGCCGCCGGCGGCGGACAGCGTCCAGGTGGCCGCCTGGGCGGGCGGGGCGACGAGGGCCGAGGCGAGGGAGAGCGCCAGTGCGACGGCGAGCGCGAGCAGGACGACGAGCCGGGTGCGTCCCGGCTGGACCGTGGTCTGGAGCACGCGGACACCCTCCCACATCGACGCAGGTCGCGGGAGTACCCGGCGCACTTCACCCGCCGCGCCGGTCGTGGCGGTGTCACCCGGGAGCCGCGCGTGGCTCCCTCTCCCCCGGCACCACCCACCGAAGGAGAGTCACCGATGTCCAGCACCGTCCCCGCCGCCGTCGCGCTCGACCAACCCGCGACGCCCCACCGCACGACGACCGCCACCGCTGCCGCGGACGAGCTCCGGCCCGCCCTGGCCGGCGCGGTGCACCTCCCCGGAGAGCCCGCCTACGAGGCGACGCTCGGAGGCTTCAACCTCGCGCTGGTCCACCAGCCCGCGCTCGTCGTGCGCGCCGTCACGCCGCAGGACGTCGCCCTGACCGTCCGCACCGCCGCCGCGCACGGGCTCGGCGTCGGCGTGCGCTCCACCGGTCACAGCGCCGCCCCGACGGGTCCCGACGACGTGCTGCTCGACGTGTCCGCCCTGGACGACGTCGTCGTCGACCCCGAGGCGCGGACGGCGACCGTCGGTCCGGGCGCGTCGTGGCGCACGGTGCTGGACGCCGGCGCCCCCTACGGGCTCGGTGGGCTGTGCGGTTCGTCGCCGCACGTCGGCGTCGTCGGCTACACGCTCGGCGGCGGCCTCGGACCGCTGGCACGCACGTTCGGCTTTGCCGCCGACCACGTCCGCTCGTTCGACGTCGTGACCGCGGACGGCGCGCTCGTCACGACGTCGCCGACCCGGCACCCGGAGCTGTTCTGGGCCCTCCGCGGCGGCGGGGGTGCGTTCGGCGTCGTGACGTCGATGACGTTCGACCTGTTCCCCCTGCGCACCGTGCGTGGAGGCACCGTGTGGTTCGACGCCGCGGACGCCGCCCCGGTCCTGCACCGCTGGCGCGAGCTCGTGGCCGACCTGCCCGAGGACGTCTCTACGTCCGTCGCCCGGCTGAACCTGCCGCCGCTGCCCGACCTCCCCGAGCCGCTGCGCGGGCGTGCCGTCCTCGTGGTCCGGTACGTGCGCCACCTGGGCGACCCCGGGCAGGACCGAGTGCGGGACGGTGTGCAGGACAGCAGGGACGACACCGGCAGCGACCCGCTGGTCGACGCGCTGCGAGGGACGGCGACGCCGATCCTCGACACGATCGGCGACCTCCCGTACGTGCGGATCGGCGAGATCCACGCAGACCCCGAGGACCCGATGCCGTTCGTCGAGCGCGGCGGACAGCTCCGCGAGCTCCCCCGGGAGGCCGTCGACGCGTTCCTCGCTGCCGTGCCGCCCGGTTCGCCCGTGATGATGGCCGAGATCCGCCTTCTGGGGGGCGCCGTCGGCCGCCCTGCGGCCGTCCCGAACGCGGTCGCCGGGCGCGGTGCGGCCTGCACGCTGTTCGTGGGTTCGCTCGGCGCGCCCCTGGGGCCGCCCGACGCCGACGTGCACGTCCAGGCGGTGCACGACGCCCTGCGCGAGTGGACCACCGGAGGCTCGCTCGTCAACTTCGCCGGGCCGCGCGACGCCGTCTCGGCCGACCTGGTGCGCACGGCCTTCGGCGCCGACACCTACCAGCGCCTGGTGGACCTGCGCCGCCGGAACGACCCGCGCGGGACGCTCGCGTCGTCCTCGCGGTGGGCCGTCGTCCAGGACGCCTGACGAGGGCACGACGCCTGAGAAGGCTCGGCCCCGGGGTGCGCGCTCCGGACACGCGAAAGGGCCCCGGTGCCGGTCGATCGACCGGCACC
>NZ_JBSHCR010000113.1:0-7831 GCF_053615895.1 Isoptericola sp. NPDC055881 | reverse complement strand
CCCCACGCGGTTGGCGGTCCTTGCTTCCGTTGGGGGGCGCGCACTTGGGGGTTTTTCCGTTTCTGAGAGCTCAGAACGTGAACAACCACCTGTTCGGCTGGGGCGGTCGCTACCGCTTCGGCGCCCGGACGTTCAGGGCCTTGGTCACCTCGCTCGGCGCGTAGCGCGCGTCACCGGTGTAGCGGACGACGACGTCGTGGCCGCCCGGCGGCACCGAGCGGGTCGGCACGTCGACGCTGGCGCGACCGCCGACGAGCTCCGCGGTGACCGTCTCCTCGCCGAGCCGGACCGTCACCGTCCCGGTCGCCGTGGGTGACGACCCCCGCCCCTCGGCGGCCGTGACCGTCACCTCGACGCGGGCGTCGGTCCCGCGCACGACGGACGCCGGCGCGATCTTGGCCCGCACCGCACTGGGGGTGTCGCCCGTGGCCGGCGCGAGCCGCAGGAACGTGATCGAGTGCGCCGGGAAGTCGTACGTGAACGCACGACCCGCCCCCTCGAACGTCCGGTCCACCGGCACGACCCGGTTCGGCCGCGTCTTCGTGTTGGTCGCCGACGGGTCGGCCACCATCTCGGTCACGCGTGCCGACGCCGCCGGCTCGAAGCCCCCGGTGACCGCGACGTCGGTCCGGGCCACCGTGTCACCCACGTTGACGACCTTGGCGACCAGCTCGCCGGTGTCCTCGTCGTGGGTGACGACCTGGAACAGCGACTTCGTGACCGGCTCGGTGTACGTGAGCTGCAGCGCGCCGTCGAGGTAGAGCCGGATCGTACGGCCCTCGACGACGATCTTGATGCGGTAGTCACGACCGTTCACCAGCGGCGTGAAGGACTGCGCCGCGGCGACCTCCCCCTGGCGCGCGCCGTCGGCACGCTCCAGCACGGACCGGGAGTTCCCCCAGCCGCCCACGTTCCACCAGTAGAAGTCGTCGCTCGCGCTCGCGCCGAAGCCGACGAGGAACCCCTCGGCGCCGCCCGTCTTCCGGGCGGTGACCTCCATCGTGTAGTCGTGCCAGTCCTCGTCGTAGGCCCCGGCGACGATGCTGCGGGCGTCCTCGACGCCCGCCGCGGACTGCACGTACCTGCCGTCGGCCACGGACCAGCTGCCGCGCTGCGACTCCCACGCCGACGCGTCGTCGAACGTGTCGGCGAACAGGACGTCGCCGGTCGCGTTGTCGGTGACCCGCACGTCGTCGTACGCCGCCTGCGTGAGCCAGGTGGACAGGAAGACGCCGCCGTCGACGTCCGGCGGCACGACGTCGGGGCCGTCACCGAGCTCGGACGGGACGACCTGGTCTCCCGTGCTCGTCATGAACATCTTCTGCGTCTGGTAGTTGACCGAGCCCCACGACTCGTCGTTGTCGAACCACATCATGTCCGGCGACCACTGCACGTAGTCCTCGTTGGCGAACATCGGCGCGTAGGACGCGAGCTCCACCACGTCGGCGTTGCGCTCCAGGCCGGTCATGTAGGCCGCCTCCGCGAGCGCGTTGCCGAAGGTGTTGCCCTTCGACGCGTACTCCCCCAGGAAGACGTGCGGGCCGTTGCGGTCGTAGGAGTCGTAGCGCTCGGTGTTCGTGAGGAACCAGGACGGGTCGTTGTAGTAGTGCTCGTCGACCATCGCGACGCCCTGCTCACGGTTGAAGTCCCAGAGCTCGTCGAAGCGTGTGCCGGCGTCGTCCGGCCCGGAGTTGGAGATCACGGTGACGTCGGGGAACTCCGCCTCGATGGCGTCCCGGAAGGCCGGGAAGTTCTGCTGGAACTTCGGGGTGTTCTCCTCGTTGCCCAGGCCGATGTACGGCAGGTCGAACGGCTCGGGGTGCCCCAGGGCGGCCCGCTTCGCGCCCCACTCGGTGTCCGTGGAGCCGGTGGCGAACTCGATGAGGTCCAGCGTGTCCTGGATCCAGCGGGGACGCTGGGCGTCGGTCATCTCCGGGATCCGCGACCCGCAGCCGTTCGCGCCGACGGACACGACGGGCAGGGCGAAGGCGCCGAGGTCCTCGGCGAACTCCAGGTACTCGAGGTAGCCGATGCCGTACGACTGGTTGTAGCCCCAGAAGTTCCAGTTGGTCGGCCGCTCCTCGACGGGCCCGATCGTCTCCTTCCACTGATAGGTCCGCTGCCGGTCCTGGCCGTCGGAGTCGAGGTAGGAGTCGAAGGTCCCCACGTTCGTGACGCAACCCCCCGGGAACCGCAGGAAGCTCGGGTTCAGGTCGGCGACCTTCTCGGCGAGGTCCTTGCGCAGGGAGCTCTTCCCGTTGACCGGGCCCACCCACGTGTCCTGCGGGAACAGCGACACCATGTCGAGCCTCAGCGTCCCCGCGGCGCCGGACGTCACCTGCAGCCGCGCGGCGTTCGTCGTCACGGACGCGCGCACCGTGGCGGTGTACTTCCGCCAGTCGTCAGACCCGTCGACGGCGACGGTCGCGGTGCCGTACGTCGTCGCGCCGTCGGCGGAGACGAGACGGACGGCGAGGTCCTGGGCGACCTCGCTGCGCGCCCAGACCGAGAAGTCGTACGACGCGCCGGCGGTCAGCGCGACGCCCTCGTTGAAGGACGAGTTCGAGACGCCGGTGGTGCCGTCGGAGGTGAGGGTGAGGTAGTGCCGGTTGCTGTCGTTCAGCCACTCACCGCGCTCGGACTGGACGGCGATCGCGCCGCCCCCCGTCCGCTCCCAGCCGGTCAGCCCGGTGAAGCTCGCGTTGTCCTCCTTGGCGAACTCGAACGACCGGTTGCGCACCAGCTCGGCGTACAGGCCGCCGTCGGCGGCGTAGTTGATGTCCTCGTAGAACACCCCGTACAGGTCGTCGCTCATCGGCGTGCGCGCGGCGTCGGAGTCGATCGTCAGCCGCTGCTCGACGACCTCCGGCTCCCCCGGCGGGTACGCGGCGAGCAGCGCCTGCTGCTCGGCGGTCGTGATCGGCAGCACGGTGCCGTGCCGCGGGTGGCTCGGCAGCTCGGCGTCGGGCACGGACGTCCAGTCCCCGCTCGCGAGGTCGTCCGTGCGGAACAGCATGTAGCCCTGGCCCCCGTGGTAGGAGGGCTGGTCGATCATCATGTACCAGGAGTCGTCGGTCAGGGACGGGAAGACCGTCGGCCCCTCCCCCGCGGTGAACTCGCCGCCCCACGGGTTGGGCTCGCCCACGCCCACGTGCTCGGCGACCAGGTCCCACCCGTCGCCGGCGGACACGCCCTGGGTGCGGTACAGGTCGTCGGAGGACTCCTCGCGGACCGTCATGTCCGCCTCGTCCTTGGTGAAGCGGTAGTAGGTGCCGTCGTCGACCGCCACGGTCGAGTCGATCATGCCCCGGCCGGCCCCGCGCCGTGCGTCGATCCACACCTGCGGCTCGGAGAAGCTGCCGGCGGTGAAGTCGGGCGTGGTGGCGGACAGCATCCGCTGGTACGACGTCGCGATGTCGCGGTCCTCGGGCGCGACGTCGTCCGGGTAGAGGGCCGACGCCCAGTACACGAGGAACTGCCCCGTGCCCGCGTCCCAGGTCGCCTCGGGCGCCCAGAGGTTGCCGGCGTCCGGGGGCGCCAGCTCGACCTCGTGCTGGTCGGACCAGTGGATCAGGTCGTCCGACGACCACACCATCATGGACCGGCTGCCGGTCTCCTGGGCGTCGCCGAAGCTGCCGCCGCCGGCGATCCTCAGGTCGGTGGCGAGCAGGTAGTAGGTGCCGGTCTCGGGGTTGCGCGTGAGGAACGGGTCGCGCAGGCCCTTCGTGCCGAGCGTGGACTCGAGGACCGGCTCCCCGCCGTTGAGGGTGCGCCACGCCGTCGGGTCGTCGCCCTCGCTGACGGCCAGGTAGATCTTCTCGCCGCCGTCCTGCTCGCCCGCGAAGTAGGGGAAGACGTAGGCGCCGCCGTCGGCGGCCGGCTGCACGGCGCGTTGGACCGCTGGCTGGGCGGGTGCCGCCCGTGGGGGGACGGCGGCTGCCGCGGAGGCGGGCAGCACGAGGGCGAGGGCCAGCGCCAGGGGCGCGGACCGTCGGGATCGGATATTCATCGTTGTAGATCCTCCGGTGAGTACGTCGTCGTACAGATGCGGGGGTGCGGTAGGACGGCGGGCCGACGGCGGTGCACGCCGCCGGCCCGGCCGCCCGGACGGGCGCCCGGTGCCCAGAGGGCTAGGAGCGCCGCAGCGAGAGCAGCCGCTGCAGGATCACGAAGACCAGCAGCAGCGCGCCGATGACGATCCGCGTCCACCACGAGCTGAGCGTGCCCTCGTAGGTGATGATCGTCTGGATCAGGCCGAGGACGAGCACGCCCAGCACCGACCCCAGGACGAAGCCGGTACCGCCGGTCAGGAGGGTGCCGCCGATCACGACCGCCGCGATGGCGTCCAGCTCCATGCCCACCCCGGTCAGGGAGTACCCGGAGCGGGAGTACATCGCGAACAGCAGCCCGCCGAGACCCGCACAGGTCCCGCTGATCACGTACACGAGCACCTTGGTGCGCGACACCGGCAGACCCATCAGCCGGGCGGACTGCTCGCCCCCGCCGATGGCGTACACCGTGCGGCCGAACTGCGTGTAGTGCAGCAGGTAGAACGCGACCACGATCACGACCAGCGCGACCGCCACGCTCGACGTGATCCGGAACTGGCCACCCACCCAGGTGTCCCACCCCGCCAGCGCGACGAACGACTCGTCGTTGATCGGGATCGACTCCGGCGCGATGAGGAAGCACAGGCCGCGCGCGAAGAACATGCCCGCCAGGGTGGCGATGAACGGCTGGACCTCGAAGACGTGCACCATCGCGCCGACCAGCAGCCCGATCACGGAGCCGATGAGGACGACGACGGGGACCACGACGCCCGCCGGCACGCCGGCCTGGAACAGGTAGGCGGCCGTCACGCCGGACAGCGCCAGCACGGCTCCGACCGACAGGTCGATCCCGCCCGTGAGGATGACGAACGTCATGCCCACGGCCAGCACGATGAGGAACGAGTTGTTGATGAACAGGTTTGCCAGGACACCCACCGACAGGAAGTTGTCGTAGCGCACCCCGCCCACGAGGAGGAGCAGCGCCAGCACGACGAACGTGCCGAGGACCGGCAGGTAGCGCCGGTCCACCCGGAACCTGCGGCGGCCCAGGGTGAGGACCGCGGGGCCGCCCGGCGACCCCGCGCCCTGGGCGGCGCCGCTGTCGGGGATCACGGTCGTCATCACGCCACCGCCTTGGAGGTCGAGGGACGGCGGCGCGACCGTTCGGCCAGCTTGCGGCGCACCACCGGGGACTGCGCGAGGGTCACCGCGGCGACCACGAGCGCCTTGAACAGGGGCGTCACCAGGGGCGAGATGCCCAGGTTGGTGACCGTGAGGGTCAGGGTGGCGATGATGAGCACCCCGACGAACGTGCCCGACAGCGAGAACTTGCCGCCCGCGAGCGACGTCCCGCCGATCACCACCGCGAGGATCGCGTCGAGCTCGATGAACAGGCCCGCGTTGTTGGCGTCCGCGGCCATGACGTTCGACGCGAGGATCAGGCCGGCCAGCCCGGAGAACAGCCCGGACAGCGCGAACACGGTCCAGACGATGGTGCGCGCCTGGACGCCCGCGAGCCGGCTCGCGGACGGGTTGATGCCCACGGCCTCGACGAGCATCCCGAGGGCGGTGCGCCGCGTCAGCAGCGCCACGAGCGCGAACACGCCGAACGCGACGAGCGTGGCCACGGGGAGGCCGAGCCAGAAGCCCGCGCCGAGCGTCTTGAAGGGCGCGCTGGTCACCGTGGTGATCTGGCCCTTCGTGATGAGCATGGCGATGCCGCGGCCCGCGGTCATGAGGATGAGCGTCGCGATGATCGGCTGCACCCCGACGACCGAGACGAGGAACCCGTTCCAGACCCCCAGCAGCAGCGACAGCACCAGCGCGATCCCGATCGCGCTGAGCACCGTGCCGGGGGACGACGGGTCGGGCGCGGTGGCGATGAAGCTCAGCGCGACCGCGCCGGCGATCGCCACGACGGCGCCGACGGACAGGTCGATGCCGCGCGTCGCGATCACCAGCGTCATGCCGAGCGCCACCAGCATCAGCGGCGCACAGTTGCGCAGGATGTCGATCGGCGAGCCGAACAGGTGCCCGTCGAGCACCGAGACCGAGAGGAACCCGGGCCGGAAGACCGTGTTCGCCGCGAGGAGCGCGACGAGCGCCGTCACCGGCCAGAACAGGTGGTGCTGCACGACGGCGCCGAACCGGCCCGTGGTGCCTGCGCCGGCGCGTGCCGGGCTGGTGGTGGGGCTGGTGGTGGTCATGAGTCCGTCCCTCCGCTCGCGATGAGCTCCACGACGTCGTCCACTCCGACGCCCTCGTCGTTGACCAGCTCGGCCACCTTGTGCCGGTCGCGCAAGACGGCGATGCGGTGGCTGAGGCGCAGCACCTCGTCCAGCTCGGCCGAGATGAACACCACCGCCATGCCCCTGGAGGCCAGGTCGGCGACGAGCCGCTGGATCTCCGCCTTGGCGCCGACGTCGATCCCCCGCGTGGGCTCGTCGAGGATGAGCAGCTCCGGCGCCGTGGCGAGCCACCGCGCGAGCAGGACCTTCTGCTGGTTGCCGCCCGAGAGGTTGCGCAGGAGCGCGTCGGGGTCGGCCGGCCGGATGCCGAGCGCGGAGACGTAGCGGTCCACGATCTCGTCGACCTGCCGGGCGGGCATGCGCCGCATCCAGCCGCGCTCCGCCTGCAGCCCCAGGACGATGTTCTCTCGGACGGTGAGGTCACCGACCACCCCTTCCGCCTTGCGGTCCTCGGACGAGAACGCGATGTCGCGGTCGATGGCGGCTCGGGGGCCGCGGAACCTCGTGGTCGTGCCCTTGACCTGCAGCGTGCCCGTGTCGGCCCGGTCCGCTCCCGCGAGGAGCCGGGCGATCTCGGTGCGCCCCGAGCCCAGCAGGCCGGCGAGGCCGACGACCTCCCCCGGGTAGACCTCGAGGTCGAACGGCTGGACCGAGCCCTTGCGCCCGAGCCCGACCGCCTTGACGAACGGGGTGCCGCCGACCGGGGCCTCCGCCCGGTCGGTGCGCACCTGGAGGTCCTCCAGGACGTCCAGCGAGCGCCCGATCATCCGGGAGACGAGCTCGCTGCGGGTGATCTCCGCCGTGCGGTACTCGCCGACGCGTGCGCCGTTGCGCAGCACCGTCATGCGGTCCGAGATCTCGTAGACCTGCTCGAGGAAGTGGGAGACGAACAGGATCGCCACGCCCTGCGCGCGCAGGCGCCGCACGACCGTGAACAGCCGGGCCACCTCGTCGGCGTCGAGGCTCGACGTCGGCTCGTCGAGGATCAGCACCTTGGCGTCCACGACCATCGCGCGGCTGATCGCCACGAGCTGCTGGACCGCGATGGAGTGGGCGCCCAGCGACGACGCGGGGTCGATGTCGAGGCCCATGGTCGCGAGGTGCCCGGCCGCCTGGTGGCGCGTGGCCCGCCAGTCGATCGCCCCGAACCGCCGGGGCTCGTTGCCGAGCATGATGTTCTCGGCGACGGTGAGGTTCTCGCACAGGTTGACCTCCTGGTACACCGTGGCGATGCCGGCGCCCTGCGCCTCGCCCGGGCCGGAGAACCGGTGCGGTGTGCCGTCGACGAGGATCTCGCCGGCGTCGATGCCGTAGACGCCCGTGAGCGCCTTGATCAGGGTCGACTTCCCGGCGCCGTTCTCGCCCATGAGGGCGTGCACCTCGCCCGGGAAGAGGCGGAGGTCGACACCGTCGAGCGCCTTGACGCCCGGGAACTCGATGGAGATCCCGGTCATCTCGACCACGGGTCGCTCCGCCGCGGGAGTGCTCGTCATCCTTGACCTTCCGTGGAGCGCGGCGGGCGCGGCGCGGACT
>NZ_JBSHCR010000112.1:0-8564 GCF_053615895.1 Isoptericola sp. NPDC055881 | reverse complement strand
GAGTTTGTGTACACAAAACGGGTGATATTGGCGTCCTAATTGCTCGATTATTTCCAACCCACAACGTCTCGGGGATGGGTCAGGAGTGCGGCACCGTCGCGGTGATGAGGGTGCCGTCGTCGCGACGGTTGCCGGACAGCGCGCGCAGGCTCGGACGGCCCGGGCGGACCGGGCCCTGCCCGTCGAGGGCCACGCGCACGGGCTCGCCCGGCACCACCTTGACCTGCTCCCCGCGCACGGCGACCTGCGCGCCCTCGCCGGTCTCGGCAGTGAGCTCGAGCTCGTCGGCGCGGACGGTGACGCGCAGCCGCGAGCCGTGCCACGCGACCCGGAAGGTCAGCTCGTCCCAGCCCTGCGGCAGGCGCGGGTCGAAGGACAGCTCGCCGTCGTGGTCCCGCATGCCGCCGAACCCGAACGCGAGCGCCGACCAGGTGCCGCCCGCGGACGCGACGTGCACGCCGTCCGAGGCGTTGTCGTGCAGGTTGGCCAGGTCCACCAGGAGCGAGGAGACGAAGTACTCCAGCGCCAGCTCGTGGTAGCCCACCTCGGCCGCGACGATCGACTGCACCACGCCGGACAGCGTCGAGTCCCCCGTGGTCAGCGGGTCGTAGTACTCGAAGTCGGCGAGCTTCTCCTCAGCCGTGAAGTGCTGCCCCTGCAGGAACAGCGCCAGCACCACGTCGGCCTGCTTGAGCACCTGGTACCGGTAGATGACCAGCGGGTGGTAGTGCAGCAGCAGCGGGCGCTTCGTGACCGGTGTCGCCGCGAGGTCCCAGATCTCCCGCTCCAGGAAGTGCGAGTCCTGGGGGTGGATGCCGATGCTCTCGGCGTACGGGATCGACATGTGGTCGGCCGCGCGCGTCCACTCGGTCGTCTCGTGCACACCGAGGGACAGCCGGTCGGCGAGCTTCGCGTAGTCCTCCGGGTACTCCTCGCGCATCCGCTCCACGACGAACGCCGCGGCGCGCAGGTTGAACCGCGCCATCACGTTGGTGAACAGGTTGTCGTTCACCACGGTGGTGTACTCGTCGGGACCGGTGACGCCGTGGATGTGGAAGTTGTCGTCGCCGTTCGCGCGCCAGAAGCCGAGGTCCTCCCACATGCGCGCCGTCTCCACCAGGACGTCCACGGCCTCGCGGCGCAGGAAGTCGGTGTCGCCGGTGGCCCGCACGTACTGCACCAGCGCAAAGCTGATGTCCGCGTCGATGTGGTACTGCGCCGTGCCGGCGGCGTAGTAGGCCGAGGCCTCCTCGCCGTTGATGGTGCGCCACGGGAACAGCGCACCCTTCTGCGACAGCTCCTGCGCGCGACGGCGGGCGGCGTCGAGCATCTGGTAACGGAAGCGCAGCGCGTTGCGGGCGTACCGGGGGCTCGTGTAGGTGAGGAACGGGAGCACGTAGACCTCCGTGTCCCAGAAGTAGTGCCCCGAGTAGCCGCTGCCCGTCAGGCCCTTGGCGGGGACGCCCGACCCCTCCGCGCGCGCGGTCGCCTGGGCGAGCTGGAACAGGTTCCAGCGTACCGCCTGCTGGATCTCCGGGCGGCCCATGATCTCGACGTCGGACCGCGTCCAGAAGTCGTCGAGCCACGCGCGCTGCTGGTCGAGCTGCACCTGGACCCCGCCCGCGCGGACGCGGTCCAGCGTGCGGCGGCAGCGTTCGACGAGCTCTCGCGTGGGGACCCCGCGCGAGGTGTGGTAGCTCACCACCTTGGTCAGGCGGATCGGGTGCCCGGCCTTCGCGTCCACGCGGAACACGTGCTTGGCCAGGTCGTCGTCCACCTGCGTGCGCACGTCCCACTCGTCCTCTGTCTCGAGGTGGTGGTCCGCCGCGACCGCGAGCGTCATCCCGGAGTTGGTGCAGCGGTAGGACAGGACGAGGCGCTCGTCGTCGCCCCAGCGGGTCTGCGGCTGCAGCACCCGGCCGCCGAATGCCTCCGCCTTGCGCGGGTCGAAGCCCTGCCCGAGGGACGCGGCCGGCACGTGGTACTCGTCCTGGCCGTCCTGGCGGTTGAGGATCTGGGACGAGATCGCGACAGGGGCGTCGGCGTCGAGCAGCGTGACCTCGAACGTCATCACCCCGAGGTGGCGCTCGACGAACGAGACCATGCGCTGGGAGCTCACGCGCACCCGCTTGCCCGACGGCGTGCGCCACAGGATCTCGCGCCGCAGCACGCCGTCGCGCAGGTCGAGCGCCCGCTCGTAGTCGATGAGGTCGGCCACGGGCAGGAGCAGCGGCTCGTCGTCGACGTAGAGCCGGATCACCTTGGTGTCCGGCGCGTTGACGATGGTCTGCCCCACCTTGGCGAAGCCGTACGCCTCCTCGGCGTGCCGGATGGGCCACGTCTCGTGGAAGCCGTTGACGAAGGTGCCGTGCGAGTGGGACTCGCGCCCCTCCTCGACGTTGCCGCGCATGCCGAGGTAGCCGTTGCCCACCGCGAACAGCGACTCGGTGACGCCCAGGTCCTCGGCCGAGAACTCGGCCTCCACCAGCCGCCACGGCTCGGCCGGGAAGCGCAGGCGGTCCACGGACCGCTGCTCGTCGGCGGTGCGCCTGATCATGCCTGTGCCTCCGGTCCGTCGACGGAGCGGGCGGGGGCGTCGAGCACCGACGCGTCCAGCTCGCCGAGGTCGCCCACCACGCGGTCGGCGCCGTGGGCGGTGAGGGCCTGCGCCCCGACCCCCCGGTCGACACCGAGCACCAGGCCGAACGGCCCGGCTGCTCCGGCCTGCACGCCGGACAGCGCGTCCTCCACGACGACCGCCTCGGCGGCCGGCACCCCGAGCAGCGCGGCGGCCCGCAGATAGGTGTCGGGGGCCGGCTTGCCGGCCAGGTGCTCGCGCGCCGCGACGTTGCCGTCCACGACCACGGAGAACCGGTCCGTCAGCCCGGCCGCGGCGAGCACCGCAGGCGTGTTGCGCGACGACGAGACGACGGCGACCTGCGCGCCCGCCGCGGTCACGGCGTCGAGGAAGCGCACCGAGCCCGGGTAGGGCGCGATGCCCTCGTCGGCGAACATGCGGTTGACGATCTCGTCCTTGCGGTTGCCGAGCGCGCTCACGGTGTCCTCGCCCGGGGCGTCGTCGGCCGTGCCGCGCGGCAGCTCGACGCCACGCGAGGCGAGGAACGTGGCGACCCCGTCGTAACGGGGCTTGCCGTCGATGTGCGCGAAGTAGTCCGCGGCGGTGTACGGGGCGAGGCCACGCGCCTCGCACCAGGGCGCGAAGAGGCGCTCCCACGCCCGCATGTGCACCTCGGCGGTCGGGGTGAGCACTCCGTCGAGGTCGAACAGCACGGCTCGGAGGCTGGTCACGGGCGTCCTTCGCAGGTCGGGGGCAGGTCGTACGACGACGGCCCGCGGTCCGACGGGACCGGGCAGACGCCGAGGTTCAGCCTACGCAGTCGAGGAGGCTGGCCGGGACCCCTCGGGGCGCCTCGGCGAGATCTCCTCGGATCCGTCCCCGATCCGTCCCGGCCTCCTCAGACCTCCGCCCGCTCCCCGAGCGCCTCGGCCACGCGGCCGAGGTTGGCCAGCTCGGCGCGGTGGGTGTCGACGGGCTCCAGCCGGCGGCGCGGCGCGGCGAGGAGGGTCACGTCGGCGAGTCCCGCGGCGGGGAGCCCGACGCGCCGCCACGGCTCGGCGACGAGCCGCACGAGCTCCCCGAGCTGGGGGCCGGAGCACTGCGAGACGGTGGCGGGCGGCAGCCCCGCCCACAGACCGACGCCGCGCTCGGTGGCGCGCGCGAGCAGCTCCCAGGCGCGCTCGTTCCAGCCGCCGGGGCCCAGGTCGGCGAGGGCGATCCCCACGGCGTCGGCCCCGGCGAGGGCCACCGGCGGCACCCCGACCCACGTCCCCCCGAGGTGCACCACGACGCGCGCCCCGGCGTCGTGCGCGGCGTCGACGACCGGCCGCAGGCCGTCGACGACGTCCGGCCCGGCCACGGCGCGCAGGCGCGAGAACCCGGAGAAGCTGGGCAGCACGCCCGCGTGCACCTGGCCGAGCAGCGGCTCGGTGAGCTGGAGGACCGGCGTCGCGCCGGGTACCTGCACCCGGACGGTCGCCAGGTGGGTGCGCACCGCCTCCGCCAGCGCGAGCGACAGGTCACGACGGGCGCCGGCGTCGGCGAGCACACGGTCACCGCGAGCCGACCAGAGCTCCGCCGCGAGGGTCCACGGACCGACCACCTCGACCGCGAGCGGGCCGGTGTGCCCCACCGCCGCCACCGCGAGCGCGGACAGGTCCTCCCGCAGCAGCGTCTCGGCACGTCGCAGGTCGACGCCGGGGTGGTCGGCGAGCTTCCACCCGTGTGGGCCGAGCTCGACCGGCATCTCCGCGAGCAGGGCTGCCGTGCGGCCGACCGGGTCCGCGCCCGGGCCGCGACCGGTGAGCTGGGCGAGGAACGGCACGGGGTCGACACCCGTCGGCAGGGACGCCAGGTCGTCGAGCACGGTCTGCTGGGCCACGAGCTCGTCGCGCGCGCCGCCCGGCCACGGGCCGTGCCCGGAGACGGCCGTCACAGGGCCACCCCGGGAGTCGTCAGCTTTTTCACCACCACGTCACCTCCTCCGCCGCGTCACGCCGCGGCGGCTCGCTGCTCTCGTAAGACAGGAGCGGCCGTCGTCGGCGCTCACCAGGAGCACCGTATCGGCCGGACGAAGGAGTCCCGATGTCCGTGATCCTCGACCAGGCGCCCGCGTCACCCGCGGGCCCGGCCTCCCCGCTGCCCGCGTCGCTCCCGGCCCACCTGCCGTCGGCGGCCCGCGCGGTCGCCACGCGCGTGCACGCGAACGCGATGCCGTCGGGCGCCGAGGCGGTGCTGCGCCGCCAGCTCGCGCCCGGCTTCCGCAACCACGACGTGCTGCCGGGCTGCAACGGCGGTCCCGACGCCCTCGTCGCCACGATGCAGTGGTTCCATGACGCGTTCGACGAGCAGCACGTCGAGGTGCTGCACTCCGTGACGGAGGGCGACATGGTGGCCCTGCACGTCGCGTTCAGCGCCCTGCACTCGGGCTTCTTCCTCGGCGTGCCGCCGTCGCACCGGCGCTTCACGGTGCGCGAGATGCACCTGGTGCGCGTGGTCGACGGGCTCGAGGAGGAGCACTGGGTGACGCGCGACCAGGTGTGGTGGGAGCACGAGCTGCGCCGCTGAGCGCATCCGGCCCAGGCGCCCGGCCCAGGCACCCGACCCCGGCGCCCGACCCCCGGCGGCGCCCGCGGGCGGAGCGCCGTGGGAGACTGCGGGCATGCGGATCACCGTGCGCAACGCCCGTTTCCAGCAGCTGCAGACGTTGCTCACCAACCGCACCAAGCGGGGTCGCGCCGGGGAGTTCCTGGTGCAGGGCGTGCGGCCGATCACGATGGCCGTGGAGCACGGCTGGCAGGTGCGCACCCTGCTGCACGAGACCGACCGGCGGCTGTCGTCCTGGGCGCAGGACCTGCTGCAGGCCACCGGCGCCGAGACGATCGCGATGGCGCCCGACCTGCTCGCGGAGCTCGCGGAGAAGGACGCCGGCGCCTCCGAGCTGCTCGCCGTCGTCGCGATGCCGGCCGACGACCTGGGCCGCGTCCCCGTCGGTCCGTCCTTCCTCGGCGTGGTGTTCGACCGGCCCACGCAGCCGGGCAACGTCGGTGCCGTGGTCCGCTCCGCCGACGCGTTCGGCGCTGACGGGCTCGTCGTGACCGGGCACGCCGCCGACCCCTACGACCCGAAGTCGGTGCGCGCGTCGACCGGCTCGCTGTTCGCGCTGCCCGTGGTGCGCGCCGCCTCCCACCACGAGGTCCTCGAGTGGGTGGGGCGGCACCGCGCGGCGGGGACGCCGGTGACCGTCGTCGCGACCGACGAGGACGGCGACGCCGCGCCCGCCGACGTCGACCTCACCGGTCCGGTGCTGCTGGCCGTCGGCAACGAGACCGCCGGGCTGTCGAAGGGGTGGCGGGAGGCCGCCGACGTCACGGTCGCCATCCCGATGGCCGGTTCCGCGAGCTCCCTCAACGCGTCCAACGCGGCGTCCATCGTGCTGTACGAGGCGCACCGCCAACGGCTCGCGCGCGCCTGACCGGACGGCGCCGAGGCACCCGGATCGCGAGGCACCCGGGTCGCGAGGCGCCCGGGTCAGCCGCGCCAGGCGCGCGCGACGGTGCCCTGCCCGAGGACGCGCGTCCCGCGGTAGACGACCAGCGACTGGCCTGCCGCCACGCCCCGCAGCGGGCGGCCGGTGAGCTCGACGTCGATCGACGCGCCACCGTCGGCGTCCGTCGTCGCCCGCACGCGCGCAGGGACCGGCGCGCCGTGCGCGCGCACCTGCACCTCGACGTCGTCGAGCCAGCCGGGCCCCGCGTGCTCGACGGGCGTCGTGAACCACACCGCCTTGCCGGCGGACACCCGGTCCACGCTCAGCAGCTCGGCCGGGCCGACGACCACCGTGTTCGACGACGTCTGCACGTCCACCACGTACCGTGCGCGCCCGTCGGCCGCCGGCCGGCCGAGGCCGAGGCCCCTGCGCTGCCCGACGGTGAACGCGTACGCGCCGTCGTGCTCGCCCACCACGTTCCCCGCCGTGTCGACGACCTCCCCCGGTCGCGAGCCCAGCCGGTCGCGCAGGAAGCCGGGGGTGTCGCCGTCGGCGACGAAGCAGATGTCGTACGAGTCCGGCTTCGCGCTCACCGACAGGCCCCGCCGCTCAGCCTCCGCCCGGACCTCCGCCTTGGACACGAACCCGCCGAGCGGGAACATCGCGCGCGCCAGGCGGTCGGGGCCCATGACGGCCAGCACGTACGACTGGTCCTTCTCGTCGTTGGGCGAGCGGTGCAGCTCGCGGGTCGCCGACCCGTCCGCCCCCTCGCGGGTCACGACCTGGGCGTAGTGCCCGGTGGCGACGGCGTCGAAGCCGAGGGCCGTGGCCTTGTCCAGGAGTGCCTCGAACTTGATGTGCTCGTTGCAGCGCACGCAGGGGTTGGGGGTGCGACCCGCCTCGTACTCGGCCAGGAAGTCCGCGACCACCGTCTCCTCGAACCGCTCCGAGAGGTCCCACACGTAGTACGGGATGCCGAGGACGTCCGCGGCCCGGCGCGCGTCGCCGGCGTCCTCGATGGAGCAGCAGCCGCGCGAGCCCGTACGGAACTGGTCCCGGTTGCGGCTCAGCGCCATGTGCACGCCGACGACGTCGTGCCCCGCCTCCACGGCGAGCGCCGCGGCCACGGCCGAGTCCACGCCGCCCGACATGGCGGCCAGCACCCTCACGCCGCACCCCCCGCCCGCACCGGCGCCGGGCCCGAGACGAGCCCGGCCGCGCGGGCCCGCTGCACCACCTGGGGCAGCGCCGCGACGAGCCGGTCGACGTCGTCGGGCGTCGACGTCGCGCCGAGGGAGAACCGCAGCGCGCCGCGCGCCTCCAGCTCCGGCACACCCATCGCGAGCAGCACGTGCGACGGCTGCGGCACGCCCGCCTGGCAGGCCGAGCCCGTCGAGGCCTGCACGCCGGCCGAGTCCAGCAGGTACAGCAGCGAGTCGCCCTCGGCGCCCGGGAAGGTGAAGTGGGCGTTGCCGGGCAGGCGGGCCGCGGCCCCGTCGGGGGTCGCCGGGTCGGGGCCGCGCAGCACGGCCTCGGGGTCGGCGGCGCGGACACCCGCGACCAGCGTGTCGCGCAGCGCCGCCAGCCGCACCGCGCGCTCCGGCCGCTGCTCGACCGCCTCGGCCACCGCGACGGCGAAGGAGCGGACCGCCGGCACGTCGAGCGTGCCGGACCGCACCCCGCGCTCCTGACCGCCACCGTGCAGCACCGCCTCCAGCGGCAGGTCCCGGCGGGCCAGCAGCGCGCCGACGCCCAGGGGGCCGCCGATCTTGTGGCCCGTGACCGTCATGGCGTCCACGCCCGAGGCCGCGAAGTCCACCTCCGTCTGGCCCACCGCCTGCACGGCGTCGGTGTGCACCGGCACCCCGTGCTGGTGCGCGAGCCGTACGACGTCGCGCACGGGCTGCAGGGTGCCCACCTCGTTGTTGGCCCACATGACCGAGACGAGGGCGACCTCGTCCGCGTGCTCGGCGAGCTCGGCGCGCAGCGCCACGAGGTCCACGCGGCCCTCGCCGTCCACCGGCAGCAGCACGATCTCCGCGCCCGCGTGCCCGGCGAGCCAGAACGCGGGGTCCAGGACGGCGTGGTGCTCGACGGCGGACACGAGCACCCGGCAGCGGCGCGGGTCCTGCCGGCGCCGGCCCCAGAAGATGCCCTTGATCGCGAGGTTGTCCGCCTCCGTGCCGCCCGCGGTGAAGATCACCTCGCTGGGGCGCGCGCCGAGGGACGCCCCCACGGACTCGCGCGACTCCTCGACCGTCCGCCGCGCGGCCCGGCCTGCCGAGTGGAGCGAGCTCGCGTTGCCCGTGCGGCCCGCCTCCGCGACGTACGCCTCGAGCGCCGCGCGGGACATTGGCGTCGTGGCGGCGTGGTCGAGGTAGGCGCCGGCCGGCGCCTCGGGGGTGGTCACGGTCCCCCAGTCTACGAACTGTCCCGCACGGCAACGAGCGTGCTGACTTGGTCCTCATTCGGGCGGAATGAGGACCAAGTCAGCAC
>NZ_JBSHCR010000111.1:0-8806 GCF_053615895.1 Isoptericola sp. NPDC055881 | reverse complement strand
GCCCCCGCGGGGGCGACCGGCCGTCGAAGTACTTCCGGGTGTCAGCCCTGGAAGCGCGGGAAGGCGGAACGGCCGGCGTAACGGCCGGCGTCGTCCAGGGCCTCCTCGATGCGCAGGAGCTGGTTGTACTTGTTGATGCGCTCGCCGCGGGCCGGGGCGCCGGTCTTGATCTGGCCGGCGTTGGTGGCCACGGACAGGTCCGCGATCGTGGTGTCCTCGGTCTCGCCGGAGCGGTGCGAGGTCATCGTGGTGAAGCCGTTGCGCTGCGCGAGCGTCACGGCGTCGAGCGTCTCGGTGAGCGTGCCGATCTGGTTGAGCTTGACCAGCAGCGAGTTGGCGGACTTCTCCGCGATGCCGCGGGCGAGACGCTCGGGGTTGGTGACGAACAGGTCGTCGCCGACGACCTGCACCTTGTCGCCGACCTCGGAGACGAACTGCGTCCAGGCGCCCCACTCGTCCTCGGACAGCGGGTCCTCGATCGAGACGATCGGGTAGTTGGCGACCATGCTCTCGTAGAGCTTGATCATGTCCTCGGTCGAGTGCGTCTCACCGTTCTTGAAGTGGTACGCGCCGTCCTTGAAGAACTCGGTGGCGGCGACATCCATCGCGATGGCGATGTCGGTGCCCGCCGTGAAGCCGGCCTTCTCGATCGCCTCGAGGATGAGGTCCAGGGCCGCACCGTTCGAGGGCAGGTCGGGGGCGAAGCCGCCCTCGTCGCCGAGGCCCGTGGAGAAGCCCTTGGACTTCAGCACGCCCTTGAGGGCGTGGTAGACCTCGGTGCCCGAGCGGAGGGCCTCCTTGAACGTGCTCGCCCCGATCGGGGCGATCATGAACTCCTGGAAGTCGACGGTCGAGTCCGCGTGGGACCCACCGTTGAGGATGTTCATCATCGGCACGGGCAGCACGTGCGCGTTGGGGCCGCCGATGTAGCGGAACAGGTCCAGACCGGCCGACTTGGCGGCGGCCTTCGCGACGGCGAGCGAGACGCCGAGGATCGCGTTGGCGCCCAGCTTGCCCTTGTTCGGCGTGCCGTCCAGCTCGATGAGGGTCTGGTCGATGATGCGCTGCTCCTCGGCGTCGTAGCCGATGAGCTCGGGGGCGATGTCGTCGATGACGGCGTTGACCGCGCCCTCGACGCCCTTGCCCAGGTAGCGGCCCTTGTCGCCGTCACGACGCTCGACGGCCTCGAAGGCACCGGTCGAGGCGCCCGACGGGACCGCCGCGCGGGCGAACGTGCCGTCGTCCAGCGCGATCTCCACCTCGACGGTGGGGTTGCCGCGCGAGTCGAGGATCTCGCGTGCTCCAACGGCTTCGATGCTTGCCACGGGCTGCTCCTTCAGACGGGGCTCGCGGGCGACCGCGCGGCAAGGCCCAGGCGGAGGTGCCCGGGGCCGCTGACGCCCGCGACGGTGCTGGGTTGACGCCCCCAGCCTAGACCGGCACCCCGCGGGTGGCGCCCACGACCACGGACCGGGCACGCCGCGACGC
The DNA here is from genome assembly GCF_053615895.1 of Isoptericola sp. NPDC055881. Taxonomy (NCBI): domain Bacteria; kingdom Bacillati; phylum Actinomycetota; class Actinomycetes; order Micrococcales; family Promicromonosporaceae; genus Isoptericola; species Isoptericola sp. NPDC055881. The sequence goes on along the minus strand of NZ_JBSHCR010000111.1, from coordinate 7,318 downwards.
TAGCGTGGGCACCGTGGACGGCTTCTGGGACTTCCTCGGTTCCTACTGGTGGTTGGTCTTCCCGCTGAGCGGCGTCGTCGGCGGCTGGGTGCGTGGCGCCCAGGTGTGGGACGAGCGCCGCCGCCGCGACAAGCTCGAGATGTACCGGCTCAAGCACGCGCACGCCCAGGAGGCGCAGGCCGAGGAGCAGGCCCTGACCAGCGAGATCGAGCGCACCCTGGCCGCCCATGACGAGACGCAGCGGCGCTGGCTCGAGTACGAGCTCGACGCCGTCAAGACGCTCGAGTACCCGCTGATGTCGGACATGCGCGAGCAGGTGACCGTCGACTTCCACCGCGCCCGGCGCGAGGCGGAGGACCTGCGCCCCGACGACCTCGACCTGCTGCGCGACCCGCGCCGCCTCGACCGGTACCGCGACGCCGTGCGCGAGATGCAGGTGCGGTTCGACGTCGCCGAGCGCGAGGCGCGCCGTCGTCGCGCGTCGGACTTCTCCCCCGCGGAGCGCCAGGCGCTCGACCGGGCGAAGAAGCTGCTGGCCCTGGCCGACGACGAAGGGGCCACGCAGGCCGAGCGGCAGTCGGCGTACCGCCGGGCCACCAAGGAGCTCGAAGGCATCATCGCGCTGCCGGACGCGGCCACCGACGCGCTCGAGCAGCGCATCGCGGGACAGCTCGGTCGCGGCGCCGGAGCCGGCGACGACCGCACGGGCGGCGACGGCGGCGAGGCACCCGCCGGCCCCTGACGCTCCGTCCGCGCCCCCGGGCGCGCCGGGCCGTCGGCGCACTTCGCCTGCGCATCGCCGGCGGCAGGGTCACCGAGGCGGCCTGAGCGCCGCTCAGTGGCTGGGCTGCACCGCGTCCGGGCTGCTCGGCGCCGCGAGCGCGGCGTCGTCGTCCGGACGGGGGGGCCGCGCCACGACCTCCAGCACCGCGATGAGCACCCCGGCCACCAGCGCGGTGCCGATGACGAGCCCCGGCGTGGGGCTGCCGGCGAGCAGCAGCACCAGCGCGGCGACGGCGATGATCGCCACGCGCACGAGCGTGCGGTAGCGGCCCAGCCAGTTGCCGACGGGACCGGTCGTCACGCCGCGGCCCTCGCCGTAGTCCCGCAGCCGCGAGAACCCCCGTCCCGCGCCCGCGCGCAGCGAGCGCGCGGACGCGCTGCCCCCGCCCAGGTACGCGACGAGCGCCACCACGAGGCCGAGCACGCCGACCGTGCGGAGCGTGACCCGCAGGAACGACACCACCTGGTCGAACAGCACCTCCGCCGCGTCGAGGCGCAGCACCACGTCCTGCAACGCGTCGAGGTAGATCCCCCGCGCGATGGCGAGCCCGACGGCGAGCAGCACCATCCCCGCCGCGAGCGCCAGCCCGGCCACCACCAGGGTGCGGGCCTTGTGCCGGGCGACGAGCACGCCTGCGGCGAGCAGGCCGAGCGAGATCCAGGGCAGCCACGTGCCCAGCGCCACGAGCTGCGCGTACCGGTTCTGCACCTGCACCAGCTGCGAGGTCTGCATCACGGTGAAGGTGGCGTTCACCTCCGGGATCCGGGCGGCGATGCCGAGCCCTCGGTCCACGAGGCGCTGCTTGAGCAGGTCGATCATGCCGGAGAGCTGGATGGTGAGCTGGCCGTCCTGCCCGATCTGCAGGAGCTCGCCGCCCTGGCCCTGCATCGTCGCGACGAGCTGCTCGTGCGCGACCCGGTTGGCCTGCACCCACGCGTCCTCGAACGCGCTGCTGCTCACCACGTTGTCGGCGGCGCGCCGCACGAAGGACTCGACGCCGCTGGTCAGCGGGCCGCCGAGCTGGCCGAGGGCGTCCGTCGCGCGCGGGCCGACACCTTGCTGCTCGAGGCCGTCGACGACGGTGCCGAGGATGGCGTCCACGTCGATCTGCTCCATCACCACGTCGGTGAGGCGGCCGGCGACGGCGGACTGGATCGTGGGGTCGGAGGCGAGCGGCCCCACGGTCGCGACGTACCGGTCGGTGTCCGTGAGGGTGCGCTCTCCCCACGCGGCGATGACCGCGACGGGCGCGAGCAGCGCGCCGAGCACGACGAGCACGACGGCCGCTGCGGCCCGGCCGCGGTGTCGCTCCCGGGGCGGTGCGGGTGGCACCGCGGCGACGAGGACCGGCTGACCTGCGGACGCCAGCCGCGCGCGCAGCTCGGCGTTCTCCTGCTCCAGCCGCGCCAGCCGGGCCGCTGCGTCCTCGGGCAGCGCGGTGCCGCCCCCGCCGTCGGTCGTGCCGCTCATCGCGTCCTCCGTCGTCGCCGCCTGGTAGCCCCGCCGGGGCCGTCCCGGCTCATGCTAGGGACGCGCGACCATTCCTACCTGCTGAAACAGGCTGCCCGACGAACTACGTACGCGGCGACCAGATTCCAGCCGATGCCGGTTCAATCTCGGCGGGACGCTTGAAATGAAGCAAGCTTCTTCGATGTGAGAGCGCCGGCGAGGACGCACAGGCCGGCGGCCACGTAGAGCACCGTCTTCACGACCCCCTCACTCGAGTCGGCGAGGATCACGAACGTGGCGAGCGCGACGAGCTCGAACCCGAGTGCGAGCCTGAGCAGCCGTGCCCGACGGTCAGCGGACACAGGCATTCCAGGCGCTGTTGAAGGGATAGATCCGCGCCTTGGGCGTGCTTCCGGAGCACCTCTTGTGGTTGGAGAGGAAGACGGTGGCGACCGTGATCACGGCGCCCACCGAGGTGCACAGACCCCATCCCACGACCGGGATGGCGCAGATCCCGACGCCGAGCGCAAACCCGCCCCCCGAGAGGATGAGGTCCTGCTCCACCGGCGAGAGGTTCACATAAACGCCATGGCGATCCTTGCCTCCCGAGATCCTGGGCGCGACCAGCGGCTGGGTAGTTGCGATCTCCACACCCTGCGCGACATGGTAGGTCGTGACGACCTCACCATCTTCAACGACAGACTCGTGGTCAAAGCCTGAAGAGGTCAGGTCTTCGACGAGTTGAACCTTCACCCTGTCGGGCAGGTCGATCCCGTAACCGTCGTCACTCGGTGTCACGCTGAAATCGGTCGCACCGGCTGGAATCGCTTCGCCCGGGTGTGCGTCCTGCCAGACCCGGAGGTACTGCGCCATCTGGTCTTCGATGCTCTCCTGGCTCACGACGTCTTGGGAACCCGGCGAGGTCTCGACGGCGGCGGGCGCGGCCACAGCGCCGGTTCCCACCAGAGCGGCAGACACGAAGCTGGTGACCACCAACCTGGCGTAGGTAGTTGTCTTCACGAGGTTCTCCTTTGAACGATGTGAAGACAGCGTGCCCTACCGAGAACAGTCACTTCGCGATCGTGCAGAAGCCGCATCGAAGGCTCGCAGCGCCGAATCTTCTGGTAAGGGCAGAACGGGCCAACACTCCACCCATCCTGCCGTCCGGCTGGGCGACGATCATCGGTGCCAGACGCCACGGGCGGTGTCGGGATGCTCCGGGTGTGAGGCCGGGGTCAGCGTGACGAAGTCCCGACACCCGCGGCGGCGGACACGTCCCCGAGGACGACCGCGTCGATGAGCTGACGCGCCCAGGCGAGCACCTCGGCGCCGCGCAGAGGGCGACCGCCGATGCGCGCCGTCGTCGGGAAGGGCACGAGGACCGCCCGGATGGCCGGCTTGAGGATCGTGCCCGGGTACAGCCGCTTGAGGCGCAGCTGTGCCGACTCGGGCAGGTCCACCGGCGCGAACCGGACGAACTTGCCCTGCGCGGTGACGTCGGCGATGCCTGCGCGGCGGACGTGGTTGCGGAAGTCCGCGACGTCGAACAGGGCGGAGGCGACGTCGGGCAGCGTGCCGTAGCGGTCCACGAGCTCGGCGCGCACCTCCGCCAGCGCGGGGGCGTCCTGCGCGGCGGCGATCTTCTTGTACGCCTCGAGGCGCAGCCGCTCGGTGGCGATGTACGACTCGGGCAGGTGCGCGTCCACGGGCAGCTCGATGGTGACCTCGGGCTGCTCCTCCTCGCGCTCGCCGCGGAACGCGGCCACGGCCTCGCCCACCATGCGCACGTACAGGTCGAAGCCGACGCCCGCGATGTGCCCCGACTGCTCACCGCCCAGCAGGTTGCCCGCGCCGCGGATCTCGAGGTCCTTCATCGCGATCTGCATGCCGGCGCCGAGGTCGGTGTGCGCCGCCATCGTGGACAGGCGGTCGTGCGCCGTGTCGGTGAGCGGCCGCTCCGGCGGGTACAGGAAGTACGCGTACGCGCGCTCGCGACCGCGGCCCACCCGGCCGCGCAGCTGGTGCAGCTGGGACAGGCCCAGCATGTCCGCGCGCTCCAGGATCAGGGTGTTGGCGTTGGAGATGTCCAGGCCGGTCTCGATGATCGTGGTGCAGACCAGCACGTCCAGCTCCTTCTCCCAGAAGGCGCGGATCACCTGGTCCAGCTGGTGCTCGCTCATCTTGCCGTGGGCCACGCCGATCCGGGCCTCGGGCACGAGCTCCGCCAGGCGCGACGCCGTCCGCTGGATCGTCTCCACCTTGTTGTGCACGTAGAAGACCTGGCCCTCGCGCAGCAGCTCGCGACGCAGGGCGGCGGCGATCTGCTTCTCCTCGTACGCGCCCACGTAGGTGAGGACAGGGTGGCGCTCCTCGGGCGGCGTGGCGAGCGTCGACATCTCACGGATGCCGGTGACGGCCATCTCCAGCGTGCGCGGGATCGGCGTCGCGGACATCGCCAGCACGTCCACGTTGGTGCGCAGCTGCTTGAGGGTCTCCTTGTGCTCGACGCCGAACCGCTGCTCCTCGTCCACGATGACCAGACCGAGGTCCTTGAACCGCACCGACCCGGTGAGCAGGCGGTGGGTGCCGATGACGATGTCCACGGTGCCCTTCGCGAGCTCCTCGACCGTCTCCGCCGACTCCTTGTCGGACTGGAACCGCGACAGCGCGCGCACGGTCACCGGGAAGCCCGCGTACCGCTCGGAGAACGTGTCGAAGTGCTGCTGCACCAGCAGCGTCGTGGGCACGAGGACGGCGACCTGCTTGCCGTCCTGCACCGCCTTGAACGCGGCACGGATCGCGATCTCCGTCTTGCCGTAGCCGACGTCGCCGCAGATCAGCCGGTCCATCGGCACGGACTTCTCCATGTCGGCCTTGACCTCGTCGATCGTGACGAGCTGGTCGGGGGTCTCGACGTACGCGAACGCGTCCTCGAGCTCGCGCTGCCACGGCGTGTCCGGGCCGAAGGCGTGCCCCTGCGTGGCCATGCGCGCCGAGTACAGCCGGATGAGCTCGCCGGCGATCTCCTTGACGTGCTTGCGGGCGCGCGCCTTCGTGTTCTTCCAGTCCGCGCCGCCCATCTTCGACAGCGACGGCGCCTCCCCGCCGGTGTACTTCGTGACCTGGTCGAGCTGGTCCGTCGGGACGAAGAGCCGGTCGCCCGGCTGGCCGCGCTTGGACGACGCGTACTCGATGACGAGGTACTCGCGCGTCGCCGCGTTCGCCCCCGCCCCGAGCGAGCGCTGCACCATCTCCACGAACCGGCCCACGCCGTGCTGCTCGTGGACCACGAAGTCGCCGCCGCGCAGCTGCAGCGGGTCGACGACGTTGCGGCGCCGGCTCGGCATCTTGCGCATGTCGCGCGTCGTCGACCCCTGACGGCCCGTGAGGTCCGACTCGCTGAAGACCGCGAGCCGCAGCTCGGGCGCGACGAACCCCTTGCCGACCAGCGCGGGCGCGACGAGCACGACGCCACCCTCCGGCTCCTCCCCCAGGGCGGAGACGAGCCGGGCCGCCGTGTCCACCGCGGAGAGCTGCTCGACCATGCGCTTGGCCGGGCCGTGCCCCTCCGTGGTCAGCAGCAGGCGCCAGCCCGCGCGCTGCAGCGTCTGCACGTCGTCCAGCGCGCGCTGCAGGTCGCCGCGGTACGACTCGACGTCGCGCGCGCCCACGGTGAACGTCGTGACGCCGTCCACCTCCGACGTCGGCGCGACCGCCGCCTCGTCGTCGCCCTCCGTGGGGGCGTCGAGCGCGAACGAGGACAGCGTCCACCAGCCCAGGCCGCGGCGGGCGGCGACGTCGCGCACCTCGGTGAAGGTCTCGAACGACGCCGCGGACAGGTCGATCGGGGCGGCACCGCCCGCGACGGCGCCCGTCCACGCGGCGGCGAGGAACTCCTCGGTCGTGGCGACGAGGTCGTGCGCACGACGGCGGACCCGCTCGGGCTCGTCGATGACCAGCAGCGCGTCGTCGGGCACGAGGTCCAGCACCGGCACCATGCGCTCCACGAGCACCGGCGCGAGGGACTCCATGCCCTCGACCGCGACGCCCGCCGCGAGCCGGTCGAGCATCTCGATCGCGCCCGGCAGGCGCTCCACCAGCGCCGCGGCGCGCTGCCGCACGGCGTCGGTGAGCAGGATCTCGCGGCACGGCGGCGCCCACAGTCCCTGCTCGGCGATCTCCAGCGACCGCTGGTCGGCGACGGCGAACCACCGGATCTCCGTCACCTCGTCGCCCCAGAACTCGAGGCGCAGCGGGTGGTCCTCGGTGGGCGGGAACACGTCGAGGATGCCGCCGCGCACGGCGAACTCGCCGCGCCGCTCCACCATGTCGACGCGGCTGTACGCCGCGCCGACAAGACGGTCGGACACGTCCGTGAGGTCGGCGGTGTCGCCGATGTGCAGCTCGACGGGCTCCAGCTCGCCCAGCCCCTCGACCACGGGCTGGAGGAGGGCGCGGGCGGGCATGACGAGCAGGCGGATCGGCCCCGTCTGGCCCCGATCGGGCGCCGGGTGCGCCAGGCGGCGGAACACCGCCAGCCGCTTGGCGACCGTGTCCGCCCGGGGCGAGAGGCGCTCGTGCGGGAGCGTCTCCCAGGCGGGCAGGACCGCGACGTCGTCGGCGCGCTCGTCGGGCAGGTAGGCGCGCACGGAGGCGGCGAGCTCGTCGGCCTCGCGCCCCGTGGCCGTCACGACCACCAGCGGGCGCACCTCGGCCGCCGCCGCGAGCAGCGGCGCACGCACGCCCACCGGTCCCACGACGTCGGCGAAGCCCCCGGCCGGCACGTGCTCCAGCGCGGCGGCAGCACCGGGGTCGGCGAGGAGGGCGGGGACGATGCCGGTGAGGTTCATGCGGGTCCTTCGGGTCTGCGACGCGGTCGGGGCGCTCTGGGTCGGAGCTCGTGCGGGCACGACGACAGGCCCAGCTCTCCCCGGGACGCACGGGGTTCACGGGCCATGGCCGGTGAACCGTGCGACCGGCGGGGTGCCGGGCGTGCCGAACCAGACTACGCCGCGCCTCCGACGTCGCCCTCCCATGACGCCGAACAGGTGGTTGTTCACGTTCTGAGCGCTCAGAACGTGAACA
>NZ_JBSHCR010000110.1:0-8839 GCF_053615895.1 Isoptericola sp. NPDC055881 | reverse complement strand
CACGTTCTCGACCCCGAGAACGTGCGTAACCGCCTGTTCGGCAGCCCTCAGGGGGCGGGTCAGCGGGGGAGGGTCAGGCGCTGCGCGACGGCGACGGGCAGGGCGGACCGGACCACCGTGTAGGCGTGCCGCGGCCACGACCACGGGCGCACGTGGACGGGCGGCAGCTCACCGGAACGGGAGCGGCGGGCCAGGTCGTGCACGGCAGCGGGGAGGCCGGACGGCGCGGTGTGCAGGTAGTGCTCGTCGCTCCACACCGGGTCGGGGGCGGGGCCGCCCGCGCGGAGGGTGGCGGCGACGTCCTCCAGGCGGCGCAGGCAGCCCGACGCGGCGAAGGGCTCGTTGAGCTGGTCCGGCCCGACGCCGAAGTCGGCGAGGAACACGGTGGGCAGGCGCCGGGCCAGCGACTCCAGCCCGGCGGTGGAGCTGACCGTGAGCAGGGCCGTACCGGGCGTGAGCTGGTCGGCCATCGGGCCGGTGACGAACGTGACCGCGCCGGCCGGCCGGCCCAGGCTGCGGTGCTCCGCGGCCCAGAGCGCGTCGAGCGGGTGCGCCTCGTTGTGGGTCTGCCGCTCGCCCGCCCGGGCGCGCAGCTTCACGACGACCTCGAGGCCGTCGGCGGCGAGGCGCGCGAGGCCGTCCAGCAGCGCGACCCGCTCGGCGCGGGTGGCGGGCACCTTGGCCTGGGCCGCGAGCACCACGCGCCGCACGGCCGCGCCGGGCGGCGCCGCGGCCTCGTCGAGGAACGGCAGCCGGGTGAGCACGAGGTCAGGCCGCGCGCCCTGGCGGGCGAACGCCTCGACGTACGGACTCACCTCCACCCGCGCGTGCACGAGGAACGCGTCGCACCAGCGCCGCCACCCCGCGCCCTGGGGCGTGGCCGGGAGCGCCATCCCCGGCAGCCCGGCCAGCAGGGCGGGGCGCCGGCCGGCAGGCAGCGCCCGCACGACCTGTCCGGCCACGAGCTCGGCGACCGGGCCGGTCGCGGCGACGAGCACCACGTCCGGCCGGGTGCGGCGCACCAGGCGGCGGAGCGCGCCCGGGCCGAGCACCGGCGGCCGGCCCACGCCCGTGCCGCTCACCGCCGCGGCGGTCTGACCCGCGGTCGGGGCGATCGGGGAGCGCACGACGACGGCCGACACGTGCGGGCCCTCGCCCGCCGCCGGGCCCTCGAGGCCGTCCGGTCCGGGGCGGCGGGAGGCGACGTCGTCCCGCAGGCGGGCGAGGGTCCACACGGCCCACTTGAGGTAGGAGTCGGAGTCCGCGACCGCGAGGACGCGGGGCGCGCGCCGCTCGACGCCGGGCAACGGGTCGACGGTGCGGGACAGGACGCGGGGGAGCGGGCGGACGAGCGTCATGCGGGCGACACGACGGCGGCCGTCGACAGGTCGCGACCGCCGGCGGGGCGGCCGAGGGCAACGGCCGCGCCCGGCGCCACTGTCGCGGTCGCGGTGGCGGCGGACTCCGCGGCCGCGCGGGTGGCGAGGGCGTGCGTGCGCCCGAGATGGCGGCGCAGCTCCGGCGTGGCGCGGTCGGTCCACCAGGCGTCCGGGACGCCCTGCGGCGCCACGACCACGCCGCGCGGGGCGAGCAGCCGCGACAGGGTGACGGCCGACGTCGACGGCAGCATGACCGTCCGCTGGCCGGGCCGCAGGCCGCGCAGGCGGATCTCGACGGGGGCGCCCGGCGCGTCCACCGTGACGCCCGGCAGCCGCTCCAGCAGGGCCGACACGAGCGGGTCGTGGCGGCGGTGCGGGACGTAGCGCACCGGCCCGTCGGCGGCGATCCCGCGCACCCAGGCCGCGTAGCGGTCGGCGTGCACCAGCCCGTCGGCCACGAGGGCGGAGCCGACGACGACGGTCGACTCGGCCGGCGCGTTGCGCTGCGGGCGCGAGCGCAGCCACGCGAAGTCGTGGGGCCGCACGGCCACGCCGAGGTCGCGCAGCCCGGCGAGCGTCTCGTCGTCCAGCGGGATCGTCGTGCACAGGGTGAGGCGGCCCGCAGCGACGACGCGGCGCAGCCGGCGCGCGGCGAGCGCGCCCAGGCCGTAGCGCAGCGGGTCGGGCGGTGCCGTCAGCCGGACGAGGGGGGAACCGGTGAGCACCCGCCGCGCCAGGTCGAGCGTGGCCAGCCCGTCGTCGACGACGACGAGGCGTTCCGGCGGCCGCGGCGCGCGCAGCAGCGCGGCCTGAAAGGCGCCGGAGAACGGGTCGCCCACCACCACGGTGTCGTCAGGCAGCCGGCGGGGTGCGGGCGCGGGCGCCACGTCGAGCCCGGCGGGCAGGCCCAGGGCGCGGACGGCGTCGATCCCGGCGGTGAGGGCCGGGACGTCGGCGCGGGCCAGCACGCGCGTGGTGGCACCGGCGTGGCCGGCGGCGTGCGCCTCGACGGCGCAGAGCAGCTGGAGCGGGGACTCGACGAGCGCGGTCACGCCGCCAGTCTCACCGCGGCGTGCGACGCGCAGGGGACGACGGCGTGGCCGCAGGGTGAACGTTGGGCAGCGCGGCCCGCCGCGGGGCCTGCCGCAGGGACGGCGCACGGACGGCGCATGGACCGCGGCCGGCGACCGCGTCCGTGTGGCCGTGACCGCCGGAGACACCCTCGGGCGCCCTACGATGGGCCGGATGCTCGCGAGCCCCGGACCCCAGACGACCTCGCTCCCGCCCGGGAGCCACGCTGCCGCGACCTGGACGATCCCGGACGACTACGGCGGCATGACGTCGGCGCTGCTGCGCCGGTCGCGCGCGTTCGTCCAGGAGGCGGGAGTGCCCGTGCGCGTCCTCACCTTCTCGCCGGACCTCGACCTGGACGCCGCGCGCGCGATGCTCGAGGAGCGTGGCGAGCTGGTCCCCGGCCTCACCCTGCACAACGTGTGGCACGACGTGCGGTCGCTGCCGGACGAGGACGTCGCGCCCGGCCGAGGCGCCCGTCCCGCCGAGCGGCCGCGCGCCGAGCCGGGCGAGGTGGTGCGCACGGAGGAGAGGGCGGACGGCGAGGTGCTGCGCCAGCTGCACTTCCGGCCGGACGGCACGCTCGCCGCCGTGGACGAGCACGGTGGTTCCCGCCGCATCACCCTGTACGCCCGGGACGGCCGTCCCGGGCGGTCGTGGGCCTCCGCGTGGGCGCTCTACCGGCACTGGCTGGACGTGGTGCTGCCCGAGCGGCCCGCCTACGTCGTCGTCGACAGCAAGACGCTCGTGAAGTTCTTCGCCTCCGTGCAGCGACGCGACCTCTACACGGCCCACCTGGTGCACGGCGCGCACCTGTCGGCGGCGGCCACCGACGCGCACGGCCCGCTCACCGTGGCACGCACGCCGCTCGTCGAGCACCTCGACGACTACGACGCCGTGGTCTTCCTGACCGACGGGCAGCGGCGGGACGTCCTGGACCGGGTCGGTCCGCGCGACCACGCCTACGTGGTGCCCAACAGCACGGACCTGCCGGACGGCCCGCTGCCGGAGCACGCGGACAAGTACCGCGGCGCCGTCCTGGCCTCCCTGCACGGGCGCAAGCGGGTGGGTCAGGCCGTCATGGGCCTCGGGCGCGCGGCGCGGCGGACCGGCCTCGACCTCACCCTGGACGTGTACGGCGACGGCCCGATGCGGCCGCAGGTGGAGGCGCGCGCGGCGAAGGTGCCCGGGGTCACCCTGCACGGCTTCGTCCGGGGCGCCGCCGACCGGCTGGCCGACGCCTCGTTCCTGCTCCTCACCAGCCGTGCCGAGGGGCTGCCGCTCGTCTTCGCGGAGGCGATGGCCCGCGGGTGCGTGCCGATCGCGTACGACATCCGCTACGGGCCGGCCGACATCGTCACCGACGGCGTGGACGGCTTCCTCGTGCCCGACGGCGACCTCGACGCGCTCGCCGCGGCGATCGAGCGCTTCGTCACGCTGGACGACGCGACGGTGCGCGGGATGCGCGAGGCCGCGGTCGCGACGGCCGCGCGGTACTCGGACGCCGCGGTCGTCGAGCGCTGGGCCGAGGTGCTGCAGGACATGACCCGCCACCGTCCGCCGTCGGCCCGCCGGCCGAGGACCCTGCGACGGCTGGCCGGTATGCTGCGACGCGTCCCCCGCTGATCGACAACGCCCCTGGAGACCCATGCCTGCGACACCCCGGGGCGCCACGCTGCGGCGCCGGATCCGTTCCCTGGGAGGCAAGGTCGTCCGGCGGCTGGGGCTGCTGCCCGGCGGCATGCCCGACGGGCTCGGCGAGGACCAGGCGCTGCTCGGGACGTCGTGGCCGTACGAGGTGCTGGTCTACTTCGCGGACACCCCCGAGGCGCTCTACCAGATCGAGCAGTGGTACGACACCTTCCGGGCGCTGCACGCCGAGCACCCGGTGGTCGTCGTCACGCAGGACTCGCGCACGGCCCGCGCGATCCGCCGGGACAGCGGCCTGGACGTGCGCACCGTGGCGCACTACACGACGCTCGACGACGTCCTGGGCCGGTCCGCGACAAAGCTCGCGCTGTACGTGAACCACAACCCCGAGAACTTCACCTGCCTGCGGTTCGGGCAGCTCGTGCACGCGTCGTTGATGCACGGCGACAGCGACAAGCTCGTCACCGTGTCGAACCAGACGAAGGCCTACGACTTCTCGTTCGTCGCCGGGCAGGCCGCCGTCGAGCGCATGGCGCGCTTCAGCACCCTGTACGACGCGCACGCCCGGTGCGTCCCGGTGGGCCGGCCCCAGCTCGACGACCAGCTGCGCCTGCGTGCAGGGACCCCGCGGGGGCCGCTGCCCACCGTGCTCTACGCGCCCACCTGGGAGGGCGGGCAGCCGTCGGCCGAGTACGGCTCGGTCGCGACGCACGGCCTGGCGGTCGTGCGGGCCCTGGTGGAGTCCGGCCGCTACCGCGTGCTCTACCGCCCGCACCCGCTGACCGGGGTGCGGGTGGCGGCCTACGGCGACGCGGACGCCGCCATCCGCGACTACCTCGCGAGCGCACCGGCGCCGGCGGAGGGTCCGGCGCACGGCACGGACACCCACGGCGACGTCGCGCCGGCCTTCGCCGCGGCGGACCTGCTGGTCTGCGACGTCTCCGGCGTCGCGATGGACTGGCTCGCCACGGGGGAGCCGATCGTCGTCACCCGGCCGGTGGGCGACGTCATCATCGCGTCGAGCCCCCTGCTCGAGCTCGCCCCGCAGCTGCCGGTGTCCGCCCTCGGCGACGTGGTCGCCACGGTGGACCGCGAGCTGACGCAGGACCCGACGCGCGAGCAGCGCCTGGCGCTGCGGGAGCACTACCTGGGCGACACGGCGCCCGGGGCGTCCACGCGCCGGTTCGTCGCGGCGTGCGAGCGCCTCATGGAGATCCGCGACCGCGAGGTCGCGCGGATCGCGGCCGGGGAGCCGCCCGCCGGGGAGCCGCCCGCAGCCGGCTGACCGGTCTCAGCCGGCCGACGTGCCGGGGTGGGCGGCGACCATCGCGTCGCGGCGCTCCACGCAGCCGTCCACCAGCTCGAGGAAGCGCCGGCTGCTCTCGCCGCGCACGAAGCCGAAGTAGTGGTCGCGCAGCCGGACCCGCTCGTCGTGGTGGGGGTCCGCGGCGAGGTTCGCGGCGAGAAGGCCGGCGACGTCGCCGACGGAGTCGCCGTCGACGATGTCCACCGCGCCGGCGACGGGCGCCTCGGCGAGGATCCGGGCGCGATCGGTGCGCCGGTCGGTGAGCACGATGGGCGCGTCGGGTCGCAGGTAGAGGAAGTCGAGCCCGACGGACGAGATGTCGGTCACCAGCAGGTCGGCGTCCTCGAAGAGGCCGAGGATGTCGGCGCCGAGCGGCTGCGCGTGGGGGGCGCCCGCGGCGGCGAGGAGACGCACGATCTCGGTGTGCGCGGCCACGATCGCGGGGTCCTCCGCGGTGAGCACGCGGGGGTGCGGCTTGTAGACCACGCGGACGTCCGGGCGGGCCAGCAGGGCGCGGACGATCGCCACGCCGTAGCGGTCCAGGGACGTGTAGTTGTTGGCGTCGTCCTCGCCCGACCAGGTGGGGGCGTACAGCGCGGTACGACGGCCGGGGGCGGCCCCCAGCACGGGCGGGACCTCCAGGTCGAGCTGAGGGCGCCCGCACACGACCAGCCGGTCGAGGTCGAAGTTGATCAGCGCCCGCCGGTGCCGCTCGACCGCCGCCTGCCCGGCGACGACGACGTGGTCGTAGGCCTTGGCCTGGTTGGAGACCATCGAGATCTTGTCGGACTCGCCGTGGTTGACGTGCACGTGCAGGGCGCGCTGGTAGATGAGCGACTGGAAGTTGCGCCAGCCGTTGTTCACGTAGATGACGGTCTTGACGTCGATCTGCTCGTAGAGGCGGCGCAGCCCGTCGAGCTGGAGGGCGAACAGCACGGGGAGGTGGGTGGTCGCCCGCAGCTCCTGGGTGAGCTCCCAGTTGCGGGTGACGACGGCGAGCGGGTGGTGCTCGGCGACGCGCTCGAGCACCGGCAGCCACTGCCGCAGCTGGTAGGCCTGGTCCGTCGTGTCCGCGAAGTAGGCGACCACCGGGTACAGGGGCAACCCCTCGATCGGAGGGGAGAGCTCGGGCGGCTCGTCGCCGAGGGCGCGGGTCATGGCCTGCTTGGCGCGGACGCCCGCGCTCAGCAGCGCTCGGGCGGCCGCCCGGCGGGCACGCTGCGGCAGGGTGGGCTGCGGTGGGACGACGTGCGGCATCGGTGTCTTCCTGGAGGCGGGTCCGGGGGCGGGCCTGACGGCGCACCGAGTATTCCACGGTGCCCCGGGCCTATTGCGGGCACTCCCGGGAGCGTTTTCGGGGTGGGCTCCCGCTGTACTATCGACGGGGCCTGTCAGCCGCGGGCCGTACCTCAGAAGACGGGTATGCAAGTTACGTGACCACCGACACCACCACGGGCGCCGCGTCAGGCGACCGCGGGAAGCCGGGGCCTGGCCGAGACACGCTCCGCCCCCCGGACCCGATCGTGCCCGGCACGTCGTCGCAGGAGCGGCAGGCGATCGCGGAGCAGTACGGGCTGCGCCCCATGGGCGTCCGGCCCCCGCTCGGACGGTACGTCCGCGACGTCTCCTCCCGCTGGGCGTTCATCCGCGTGCTGGGCACGGCGACCGCCTACTCCAAGAACCAGAACAACTATCTGGGCCAGCTGTGGGCAGTCCTCAACCCGCTGCTCAACGCGATCGTCTACGTGCTGATCTTCGGCGTGCTGCTCAAGGCGACCCGCGGCCTGGAGAACGCCATCGCGTTCATCACCATCGGCACGTTCCTGTACCGGTTCTTCGAGCAGTCGGTGCACGCCGGGTCGCGGTCGATCGCGCAGAAGTCGAACCTCATCCGGTCGCTGCACTTCCCCCGGGCCGTGCTGCCGATCGCCCAGGTGGTGTCGCTGCTCACCACCCTCGCGCCGGCGCTGCTCGTGATGCTGGCGATCGTGCTGCTCAGCGGCCTGCTGCCGACCTACGCAAGCGTGCAGGTGACGTGGAGCTGGCTCCTGCTGCCCGCGCTCGTGGCGCTGCTGTGGATCTTCAACACCGGGATCGCGTTCGTCGTGGCCCGCGCCGTGGCGATCACGCCCGACCTCGACAACATCCTCGGGTTCATCCTGCGCCTGGTGATGTACGGCTCCGGCGTGATCTTCCCGGTGACGCACTACGTCGACAACCTCCCGGAGAGCGTCCAGGGCTGGGTCGGCCCGATCCTGGAGTACCAGCCCATCGGGGTCTTCCTCTACCTGGGTCGCTCGATCCTGACCCAGGAGCCGACGATGCCCCACGAGCCGTGGATGTGGGCGTGGGCGGTCGGCTGGGCGATCGTGGCGTTCATCGCCGGTTTCATCATCTTCTGGCGTGGAGAGGAGCGGTACGGCCGTGACTGAGTCCGACCTTCATCTCGACGTCGACCTCGACGAGGAGTTCGAGCCCGAGGACCTCGCGGGGCCCAAGCCGGTCGCGACCCTCGGGGACCCGGTCCTGGTCGTCGACGACCTGCACATCGTCTACCGCGTCTTCGGCGGCAAGGCGAAGCAGGTCGCCGCCAAGGGCGGCGCCAACGTGCGCGAGGCCGAGGCGCCCAAGCGCTCGTTCCTGCGCCGGCTGGTGAGCTCGACGTCCCAGCACGTGGGTGCGGTGAGCGAGGTGCACGCCGTCCGCGGCATCTCGTTCGTCGCCCGGCACGGCGAGTCCATCGGCATCGTCGGCATCAACGGGTCCGGCAAGAGCACGCTGCTGCGCGCGATCACCGGCCTCATCCCGCCGAAGTCCGGCTCGGTCTTCGTGGCCGGCGAGCCTGCGCTCCTGGGGGTCAACGCGGCCCTCATGCCGCAGCTGTCCGGGGAGCGGAACATCTGGATCGGCGGTCTCGCCCTCGGGCTGACGCCGAAGCAGGTCGAGGAGCGCTTCGACGACGTCGTCGACTTCGCCGACATCGGCGACTTCGTCTACATGCCGATGCGCACGTACTCGTCCGGCATGGGCGCCCGGCTGCGGTTCGCGATCTCGTCGGCGGCCACGCCGGACATCCTCATGATCGACGAGGCGCTGGCCACGGGTGACGCCGCGTTCAAGGCGCGCTCGAAGGCGCGCATCGACGAGGTGCGCAAGAACGCGGGCACGATCTTCCTGGTCAGCCACTCGATCAGCACGATCGAGGCGATGTGCACCCGCGTCCTGTGGGTGCACCAGGGCCAGCTCGTCAAGGACGGGCCGACCGACGAGGTGCTCGAGGAGTACCGCACCTTCGTGCGCGCCCACCGGGAGGCGAACTCGTCCGGTCGAGCCGGGGGCGTCGGCCCGCGCGCGCGGCGCAAGAAGAAGGCGGCGCAGGACTGACCGCACCCTCGTGAGCACGGCTCGAGCCCGCCCGGACCAGGTCCGGGCG
>NZ_JBSHCR010000109.1:0-8925 GCF_053615895.1 Isoptericola sp. NPDC055881 | reverse complement strand
CGGGCCGCCCCCCCCGCGCCCGCCGGTGCGTTCGCGTCAGTCGACGTCGAGCTGCTGGAAGGCCGTCATGGGGCCGGTGAGGATGCCGCCGTCGACGGGCAGGGTGACGCCGGTGATCCAGGCGGCGTCGTCGGAGGCGAGGAACGCGACGGCGGCCGCGACGTCCTCGGGCTCTCCGATGCGGCCCAACGGGTACAGGGGGACGAACTTGTCGGGCGTGCGGTCGTCCCAGACCCGGGTGCGCACGGTGCCGGGGGCGACGACGTTGATGCGCACGCCCCGGCGCCCGAGGCTGACGGCGAGGTTCTGCGCGAGGGAGACGAGGCCCGCCTTCGCGGCGGAGTAGTCCTCCCCGCCGAACGCCTGGAGCCCGTTGACCGAGCCGACGAGGACGATCGCGCCGCCTCGGGGCAGGTGCGGTGCCGCGGCGCGCACGCAGCGTGCGGGGCCACCGAGGTTGAGGTCGACGCCCGCGGCCCAGGTGGCGTCGTCCATGCCGTCGAGCAGGGTGGGGTGGGGGTGGTCGCCGCCGGCGACGCCGACGAGCACGTCGAGGCGGCCGTGCCGTTCGAGGGTGGCCGCGACGGCGGCGTCGACCGAGGTCCGGTCGCGGACGTCGCACACGACGGCCGAGACGGACCCCGCGGGCGTGCCGGCAGAAGGGCTGGCAGAAGGGCCGG
This sequence comes from Isoptericola sp. NPDC055881, assembly GCF_053615895.1. Taxonomy (NCBI): domain Bacteria; kingdom Bacillati; phylum Actinomycetota; class Actinomycetes; order Micrococcales; family Promicromonosporaceae; genus Isoptericola; species Isoptericola sp. NPDC055881. The sequence continues at coordinate 8,245 of NZ_JBSHCR010000109.1, read as the reverse complement.
CGGAGGAGCGGGACGCGAGCTCGTCCACGATGCGCGCCGCGGCATCGGCGTCGAGATCGGCGACCACGACGGCCGCGCCCTCGGCGTGCAGGCGGCGCACGGTGGCGGCGCCGATGCCGTGCGCACCGCCGGTGACGAGCACGACGCGCCCTTCGAAACGTCCGGTCACGGTCTTCTCCTTTGCTGAGGCCCTGGTGCGGGCCTCCGTCGATCCCTGGGGTGCCCGACCCTCACAGCGCGAGGCGGTAGCACCTCTCCTCGCCGTACAGGTCGAATCCCGCCCTGCGCAGGATGCGCGCCGAGGTACTCACGCGTCCCTTGACGAGGGCGAGCGAGGCGCCGGCGCCCTGGGCGATCCGAAGGCGCTCCGCGAGGACGGCACGGTAGGCGCCACGCCCCCGGTGACCGGGCAACGTGCCCGCGCCCCACAACCGGGCGACGGAGCCGAGGCCGGGATGCGGTGCCGACGCGAGCGTGACGCCGCCGGTGGCGACCGGCCCGCCACCGAGGTACGCCACGACGCGAGCCTCCGCACCGTCAGCGCCGAGGGCGCGGGCGGCCTCGGCGAGACGGTCGTCGTCCAAAGGCTGCTGGCCCCACACCACGGTGTCGACGGCGTCGGCGTCGCGCAGCCCTGACACGTCCTCGACCCGCCGCACGACGACCGACCCGCCGCGAGCGCCCGGGGCCACCCCAGAGTGCGGCGCCACCCCAGAGTGCGGCACGACGGGAGGGTGCGCGTGCTCGCCCAGCGGGAGAGCGAGGACTTCCACGGTGTCCTCCAGGCGCGCCCCGTGCGCGAGCAGCGCACCGGTCAGGTCAGGGGTGCTTCCCGCCGTCACCCAGACGCCGAGGGCGTCGCTCCCCCACGCCCGGGCCCGTTCGACGGCCGCGCACAGCACGTCGTCGGGCGACCGCGTGGAGGCGAGCCCTGTCAGCACGACGCGCCCGCCCGCCCACGCGGGCCATCGCGTGAGGGTGACGTCGGTGGTGACGCGCTCGGCGTCTGGCGGCGCCCAGGACCAGTCGGCCGCGGCGTGGACCACCGAGGGCGGGTCCCAGGCGAGGCTCATGACCGCAACCTAGCGAACGGCGTCCCTCGACGCGGCCCGGCGCGCAGCCCGCACGAGGCCGGCCCGGACCTTCGACGCCCAGTTGCCCGTCACAGGCTGGCGGCGAGGGCGCGCACGACCTCGCCCGCGGGCCCGGTGCGCGCCGCGCGGTACCCCGTGCCCGCCCACAGGTGCAGCCGGTCCGCGTCGCCGGTGGCCGCGGCACGCTGCCGCAGCTCGCGGGTGAGGTGATGCACCTGCGGGTAGCCCACCGGGGCGGCGCGGTCGTGACGCTCCACGAAACCGTTGCGCAGCGCCCGCGCCGGCCGGCCCGTGAAGGCTCGCGTGACGGTGGTGGACCCGAACCGCGGGTCGGCGAGCGCCCCACGGTGCGTGGCAGAGGCGCCCGACTCGTCCGTGCGCAGCAGGAGGGTGCCGACGGCGACGGCCTGCGCGCCCGCCGCGAGGAGACGCGTCACGGCCCGTGGTCCGTCCACTCCCCCTGCGGCGACCAGCGGCAGCCGGGTGCGGGCGGCCACCGCTGCGACGACGTCGGCCGTGGCGCCGTCGTCCACCCGCCGTGCGGGGTCCCACGTGCCGCTGTGCCCGCCTGCGCCGGGTCCCTGCACGACGAGGCCGTCGACGCCGAGAGCCTGGGCGGCCGCAGCCTCCTGCGGTGTGGTGACCGTGACGAGGACGAGGGATCCGGCCGCGCGCAGTGCTGCGACGTCGGACGCGGGCGGCGGCCCGAACGTGCACGACACGACGGGCACGGGGTCGCGGCGCAGGAGGTCCACCTTGGCGGCCCACGCGTCGTCGTCCGCGCGGGCCGGGAGGTCTGCCTCAAGGCCGAGCTCCATGCCGAGCTCCATGCCGAGCGCGGTCGCCTCGGGCGCGATCCGGCGCGCGTAGGCCGTGAGCGCCGCGGTGTCGAGGACGGGAGCGCCGTCGGCGGGCGGGACGAAGAGGTTGACGCCGAAGGGGCGGGCGTGGCTGCGTGCGGCGTGGATCTGCGCGGCGAGGGCCTCGGGGTGCTGGTACCCGCCGGCGAGGAAGGGGAAGGCGCCGGCGTCCGCGGTGGCGGCGACGAGGTCGGTGGTGGTGGCGCCGCCGGCCATCGGGGCGGCGACCAGGGGCAGGTCGGAGTCCAGGAGTCGGTTGCCCATGGGGGCATGGTGCCATCCGGCGGCGCTAGGGTCCGGGCATGAGCGTGACGGACGGTCTTCACGGTGCGAGGTCGGGAGTCCCGGGGCGGCTCACGCTCGGGCGGCTGGTCGCGCACGTGCGCGCGGTGGGCGACGGCGTGGTCTCGACGCTGGGACCGGAAGGTGAGCCGCAGGCGGCGTACCTGGCCGTAGCGGTGACGGACGTGGGCGAGCTGGTCTTCGACGCGCGGGCGGCCTCGCGCAAGGTGGGCAACGTGGCCCGGGACGGGCGGGTGGCCGTGGTGGTGGGGGGTCCGGGCGGGACGACGCTGCAGGTGCAGGGAGTGGCGGACGTGCCCTCAGGTGCCACCCGCGAGCGGTGCGTCGCGGCGTACGCGGCGGCGTTCCCGCAGTTCGTCGAGTCGTTGTCGGACCCGGGGATCGTGGTGCTGCGGGTGCGGGTCGAGTGGGCGCGGTGGGGGGACTTCCGCATCTCTCCCCCGCTGCTGGAGGAGACGTCAGGGGGCGTGCGTGCCTGACGCGGCCCACGTGGTGCGGCTGCGAGGCCCGCAGGGGGTGCGTGTGGTCCCCCCGCGTCCTGCGGGGACGGGCGCGCTGGTGCTGGCGGGCTCGAGCGGGCGGGTCGACGAGGCGCGGGCGCGCGTGCTGGCTCGGCACGGTGTGCTGGCGGAGTCGGTGCGCTGGTTCGGGGGCCCGGGGCAGCACGCGGGGCCGTGGGAGATCCCGGTGGAGACCTTCGTGGCCCGGGTGGAGGCGCTCGCGGCGGACTGTGACCGCGTCGTGGTGCTGGGCACGTCTTTCGGTGCGGAGGCGGCGCTGGTGACGGGAGCGGTGTGCGCCCGGGTGGACGCGGTGGTGGCGTTCGCGCCGTCGGACGTCGTGTGGGCGGGCGTGACTCCGGACGGCCGGCAGACGTCGCACTGGACGGTGGGCGGGCAGCCGCTGCCGTTCGTGCCGTTCCTGCCGGGGTGGGTGCCCGACCAGGACCCGCCGTCCTTCCGAGAGCTGTACCGGCGCTCGCGGGAGGCGGACCCGGCGTGCACGGCCGCGGCGACGATCGCGGCGGAGCGGGTCGCCGAGGTGGTCCTGGTGGCCGGCGGCGACGACCAGGTGTGGCCGGCAACGCTGCAGGCGGGGTCGATCGCGCGGCGCCGCGCCGCGCACGGGCTCACGACGACGCTCGTGACCCACCCCCGGGCAGGTCACCGGGTGCTGCTGCCAGGCGAGGAACCGGTGGCGGCCGGGATGGCGATGCGCCGCGGGGGCAGCGAGGCCGCAGACCGGCGCCTCGGCGCGGCGGCGTGGACAGCGGTGCGCGGGGCGCTACGGCTTCCCGGCTGAGTCACCCCTCCAGGTCCAGCTGGAACAGCAGGCTGGTGCGCGGCGTGCCGTCGGGGCGCAGGACCGCTTCGAGGCGGCTGCCCACGGGGCGGGCACCGAGCTTGCGGATGGCGCGCGCCGACCGCTCGTTGCGCTCGTCGGTCTGGAAGGCGAGCCGTGCGGCGCCGGCCGACGCGGCCGCGGAGATCATGAGCGCCTTGACCCGGGCGTTCAGTCCCGTGCCCCAGGTGGCGGGTGCCATGTACGTCGCACCGATCTCCAGCACCACCGGGTCGACCGGGTCGGCGAAGTGCGACGTCGTCCCCACGACCTCGCCGTCCAGGAGGACGAGCCACGTGCGACACGGCGGGTCGGCGAGCAGCTTGCGCACCAGCCTGGCCCGCAGCTCGCCCGAGTCCGTCGCCCGCCCGCCCGGGACGTGCTCCCACACTCGTTCGTCGAGTGCGGCGAACAACGGTTCGACAGGCGTGTCGGGCGTCAGGGCGTCCAGGCGGAGGTTCCCGTCCGTGAGCTCGGCGGGAAGGTTCGACAGCAGCCGTGCACCCATGGCCGCATCGTAGGGGTCGCACCGTGGGGCCCCACAGGCTCCTCGGCACCTCGGTCGGGGTCGGGCTCCGCGGGGGCCGTGCACGCGCTACCTCGGCACTAGTCTCGGCGCATGCCTCTCGCTCATGATGTCGCCGGCGACCCCGGCGCCCCCGCCGTCCTGCTCGTGCACGCCGGCGTGGCGGACCGCCGCATGTGGGACGCCGTCGTCCCGGCCCTCGCCCGCTCGTTCCGGGTGATCCGCCCTGACCTGCGCGGCTTCGGCGACTCCCCGCTGCCCGTGGGCGACCCCGGACCGCGGTACACGAACGCGGGCGACCTCGCCGACCTGCTCGACGACCTCGGCGCACCGGACGCCGCCGTCGTCGGTGCGTCCTTCGGCGGCAAGGTCGCCCTCGAGCTCGCCACGGCGCACCCGGGCAAGGTGCGACGGCTGGTGCTGCTGTGCCCCGCGGCGCCCGACGTCCCCGACACCCCGACGTCCGACGCCTTCGACGCCGAGGAGGCGCGCCTGCTCGAGGCCGGCGACGTCGACGCGGCCACGCAGCTCAACGTCACCACCTGGCTCGGCCCGGACGCCGACGACGCAGCCCGCGAGGCGCTCGCCGTGATGCAGCGACGCGCGTTCGACGTCCAGCTCGCCGCGGACGCGGTCGCGAGCGCCGCCGGGGCGCCGGAGCCAGGGCCCGACCCCGTCGAGATCGACCTGGCGGGGGTGCGCGTACCGACGTTCGTCGTCGAGGGCGCCCACGACATGGATCAGCTGCGGGCGTGCGCACGGCACGTGGCCGCGTCCGTGCCGGCGGCGCAGCTGTCGGTGCTGGACTGGGCGGGACACCTGCCCGTGCTGGAACGGCCCGACGAGGCAGGGGCGCTGCTGGTGGACGTGCTGCGCGACGACCTGGCGGTGCACGCCTCCTGAGGTCGGGCGACGCCAGTGGGCCTGGTACAGGTGGGCTCAGGTGAGCGCGCGGGTCCCGTGCCACGTGAGTGCCAGCAGGCAGGCGTCGTCGCGCTGGTTGGCGCCGACGTCGACGAGCCGGGTCAGGGCCTGACCTGACCGGGCCAGGTGCGCGGCACGGCCGGCGAGGTCGTCCAGCCCCTCGCGCAGGGGCAGGTCGCGGCGTTCGACGACGCCGTCGGTGTACAGCACGACGACGTCGCCCGGGTCGAGGTGGACGGTGCCCTCGGTGCGCCCGCAGGGCAGGCGGCCCACCCCGAGCGGGGTGGAGCGGCCCGCCCACAGGTACTGGGGGGCGCCGTGACGGCGCACGTGCAGCGGGGGCAGGTGTCCGGCGCACGCGTAGGTGAGGGTGGCGTCGGCGGTGTCCAGCTCCGCGTAAAGAACGGTCGAGCCGAATCCGACGTCGTGGTGACGCACGAAGCCGTCGAGGCGGTCGAGGACGGCGGCAGGCCCGAGGCCCGGCTCGGCCAGAGCGCGGGTGGCGGTGCGCAGCTGGCCCATGGCCGTCGCGGACGCGAGGCCGTGCCCCACCACGTCGCCCATGACGACGGCGAGCACCCCGCCGGTGGTGACGGCGCCTGCGGGCCCCGGCTGCTGGTCCGGTTGCTGGCCGGGTTGCCGGTCGAGGTCGAAGACGTCGTACCAGTCGCCGCCGACCTCCAGCCCGCTGGTCGCGGGCAGGTACTCGGCGACGATGTCGAGGTCCGCGCGCTCGGGCAGGTCGTCGGCCAGCATGGCGTGCTGCAGCTCGTGGGCCACGGACACGCTCTGCTCGGCCAGGCGGGCCCGGTCGAGCGCGACGGCGCCCTGCTGGGCGATCGTCGTCAGGGCGTCCCGGTCGGGCGGCGTGTCACCGGGCCGGGCGTGCGGCACGACGACGAGGTGCCCCCAGGAACGGTGGACCCCCTCGACCGGCACCACGAGCCGGCCAGGGGCGGGCGCCGTCGGCGGGAGGGGGCCGGGGCCGTGCAGGGTGACGTCCGCGACAGCGGCGTGCCGCCCGACGGCCGCGACCAGCGCGTCGCGGACCTGTGCGACGCCCGCGACTCGGGAGAGCGCGGCGGTGGCCTCCTGCACCCAGCGCAGCTGCTCGGCCCACAGCTGCGAGGCGGTACGGGCCCGCACCAGCTCGTGCTCGAACTCGGCACGGGCGCGGGCGGCGAACATGGCGACGTCGATCTCGTGCCCGCCCCTGCCGTGGGCCAGGGCGCGACGCCGCGCGGTGAGCAGCACCGGCAACGGACCGCCAGGTGTGCGCAGCTCGAGGGCGACGTCCTCCACGCTGCCGCTCAGCGCGAGCGCCGGCGCGACGTGCGTGTCCCAGTAGATCCGGCCCCCCACCGTGATCAGGCTGCTCAGCGGCGTGCCGCGCAGGTGCACGGGCAGGCCGTCCACCGGCGGTGGTGGCGTCCGGCCCGGGGCGTGCCCGGCGCTCCAGTGCAGGAAGGTCGCGTTCGCGTCCAGCACCTTGCCGTCCGCGTCCAGGCGCAGCATCGCCACGGGGGCCCTGGACCAGGCGTCGGCGCGGGCGGCCTCGCTCATGCGACGGGCTGCTCTTCCAGCGCCGCGGACTCCTCCTCGTCCTGGGCCAGGTAGCTGCGGATCGCGGCGACGAGGACGGCGGGCGCGCTGAGGTTGGGGCAGTGCCCGACGGCGTCCACGACGGTCAGCGTCGATCCCTGCAGGTGGTCGTGGACGTACCGGCCCACCTCCGGCGGCGCGATCGCGTCCTGGCGGCTCTGCACCACGAGGCTGGGCGTGCGCACGGCGGCCAGGTCGGCCCGGTTGTCGGACAGGAAGGTGGTGCGGGCGAAGTGGCGCGCGATCTCCGGGTCGGTGCGGCAGAACGCGGCGGCCAGCTCCTGCCCGATCTCGGGCCGTTCAGGGTTGTCCGTGATCACGGGCGCCATCGCGCGCGACCAGCCGAGGTAGTTGGCGTCCATCGTGGACAGCAGCTCGTCGATCTCCTCGGGCGCGAACCCGCCACGGTAGCCGTCGTCGTCGATGTAGCGGGGGCTGGGACACACCAGCACCATCCGGTCGAACAGGTCCGGGCGGCGCACGGCCGCGAGCAGACCGATCATCGCGCTGACGGAGTGGCCCACGAACACCACCGGAGGCAGGGCGAGGTCGTCGAGCAGGGCGATCACGTCGGAGGCGTACCCCTCGAGGGTCGCGTGCCGTCGCGGGTCGTACAACGTGGGGTCCGCGTCGCCCGCACCCGCATGGTCGAACAGCACCACCCGGTGGTCGGACTCGAACTGGGGCGCCACCCAGCGCCACATCGACTGGTCGCAGCCGAAGCCGTGCGCGAACACCATGGGCGGACCGTCCTGCGGACCGGACGTCCGGGCGCCGTGGCGCTCGCTGATCCTCATGTCGCCTCAGGGTAGACGTTCCACCACGGCGCGGGTACCCGCCCGAGCCGTGCCAGGCCCGCCGGCCCACCGCGAGCCCGGCACCCACCTTGCCGCGAAACCGGGCCGAAACGCGCGGCGGGCACGATGGGCCCCGTGATCCTCGCTCCCGAGACCCCGGGCCGGGCGGACGTGCGCGCGCTGCTGGCCGAGCACCTGGCCGACATGCACGCCACCTCCCCTGCGGAGTCGGTCCACGCGCTGGACCTCGGCGCACTGCTGGCACCGACGGTGACGTTCCTGACGGCACGAGACGCCGACGGGGCGCTGCTGGGCTGCGGGGCGTTGAAAGAGCTCGAGCCGGCGCCTCGGCCCGGACCAGGTTCAGGAACGGGCGCAGGAACGGGCGCAGGAACGGGCACAGGGCTGGGCGAGGTGAAGTCGATGCGCACCGCTGCCACGGCTCGCGGCCGGGGCGTGGCCACCGCGGTCCTGGGACGCCTGGTCGACCTGTCCCGCGCTCGCGGCTACGCCCGGGTGAGCCTCGAGACCGGGACGCAGGACTACTTCGCGCCCGCACGCCGGCTGTATGCCCGGCACGGGTTCGTGCCCTGTGGTCCGTTCGGGGCCTACGTCCCCGACCCGTGCAGCGCCTTCTTCACGCTCGACCTGCGCGCGGACGAGCGCCGGGCCCCCACGGCAGGCGTCGGACCCGCCGCCTAGCTGTACCCGGTCACGACGTTGGTTACAGCCGGCTGGTCGGTGGGAGGCCGCCGAGGGCTTGGTGGCGGCGTCGGGTGTTGTAGAACTCGATCCAGG
>NZ_JBSHCR010000108.1:0-7859 GCF_053615895.1 Isoptericola sp. NPDC055881 | reverse complement strand
GGGTACGAAATCGGCGAGAATTCCCTCGGGAGTTCTCGCCGATTTCGTACCCACAACAGAGGTTGGGGTCAGTGGCGGGTGCGGTACAGGTGCATGGTGACGGGGCCGAGCACGCCGGTGAGGACGACGGCGGCGACGAGGACCCAGAGGATCTCGCCGGTGTCGGGGGTGCCGGCCATCAGACCCCGGACGGCGGTGACGAGGTGCGTGACCGGGTTGATCTCGACGAACCGCTGCAGGGCCGCGGGCATGGTGGCCGGGTCGACGAAGATGTTCGACGCGAACGTCAGCGGCATCAGCACCATCATCGACACCCCCATCACGGCGTTCGGCGTGCGCAGCAGCAGGCCCAGGATGGTGAAGATCCAGCTCAGCGAGAACGCGAAGACGAGCAGGAGCACCACCCCGAGGACCACGCCCACGAAGCCGCCGGCGGGCCGGAACCCGATGATCAGGCCGAGGCCGATGGTCATCACCGAGGCGATGGAGTAGCGCACGGTGTCGCCCAGCAGCGCACCCACGATCGGTGCGGGCCGCCAGATCGGCAACGAACGGAACCGGTCGAAGACGCCCTTGGTGATGTCGGTGTTGAGCGTGTAGCCCGTGTACACGGTGACGATGACGATGGTCTGCACCAGGATGCCGGGCAGCAGGAACTGGATGTACGCGGACGTCGAGCCCGCCAGGGCGCCGCCGAACAGGTACGTGAACATCAGCGTGAAGATGACCGGGGAGACGAGCACGTCGAACAGCTGCTCGGGCACGTGCTTGATCTTCAGCAGCGCCCGCCACCCGAAGGTCAGGGTCATCGCGACGGCGGACGGCCGCGCGGGACGTTCGTCGAGCGCCACGGCCTGGCGCAGGGTGGTCGTCATCTCGGCCGGGCCGGCGGACGTGGTCATCGGGACACCTCCTGAGCGTCGACAGGCCGCTCGGCGCCGGAACCGGCGTCGGAATCGGCGTCGGCCGGCAGCGGCTTGCCCGTGAGCGTGAGGAACACCTCGTCCAGGCTGGGCTGTCCCAGTGTGAACTCGGGGACGGCGATGCCCGCGTCGCCGAGCGCGGGCAGGAGTCGGGCGACCGCGTCCGCGCCCTCGTCGGGCACGCGCGCCGACAGGGCGTAGGGGTCGGTCGGCAGGGTCGGCTCGGAGCCGAGCACCTTCTCGACGACGCTCGCGGCCGCCGCGCGCTGGGAAGAGTCGGCCAGGCGCATCGCCACGGCACCCTGCCCCACGGAGCGCTTGAGCTCCGTGGACGTCCCCTCCGCGATGACCGTGCCGTGGTCGATGACGGCGATGCGGTCGGCGAGCTGGTCCGCCTCCTCGAGGTACTGGGTCGTGAGCAGCACGGTGGCCCCGTCCGCGACGAGCACCCGCACGATGTCCCACACCTGGTTGCGGCTGCGGGGGTCGAGCCCGGTCGTGGGCTCGTCGAGGAAGAGCACGCGCGGGGCGAGCACCAGGGATGCGGCGAGGTCGATCCGCCGCCGCATGCCGCCGGAGTACGTCTTGACCTGGCGCGCGCCGGCGTCGGAGAGGCTGAAGGCGTCGAGGAGCCCCTCGACCCGGCGTCGGGCCCCGGCGCCCCGGAAGCCGTACAGCCGGGCGAGCATGAGGAGGTTCTCGGTGCCGGTCAGGTCCTCGTCCACGGACGCGTACTGGCCGGTGAGCCCGACGGCGCTGCGCACGGCGTCGGCGTCGGTCACGACGTCGTGCCCGAGCACGCGGGCGCTGCCTGCGTCCGGGCGCAGCAGCGTGGCGAGCATGCGGACGACGGTGGTCTTCCCGGCGCCGTTGGGGCCGAGCAGGCCGAAGACGCTGCCGGTCGGGATCTGCAGGTCGACACCGTCGACGGCCTTGGTGACCTGCTTGCGAGTGGTGAAGTGCTTGACGAGCCCGTGGGCATCGACGGCGAGTCCGTCGGTCGCGCGGGCCGGGGGCGGGTCGGGCATGGCTTCCTCCCTGCGGATCGGCTGAGTGACGTGCGTCACGTCCCAGGCTAGGACGGCCCTCCGACGGGGAACTCATCGGGCGCCGGTCGTGGCAGGGTGGCGGCCATGATCACCGAGCACGCGACCAGCGACCTGTTCGACGCCGACCACCTCGCCGCGTGGGTCGCCACGCAGGCCGGGTTCGCGCGGGTGCCCGGCGTCCAGTTCGCCGTCCGCGTGGGCGACGACCTGGTGCTCGACGGCGCCTGGGGGGTCGCCGACGTCACGACCGGTGAGCCGCTGACCCCGGACCACGTGTTCCGCGTCGCGTCGCACTCCAAGACGTTCACGGCGACGGCGGTGGCCCGCCTGGCCGACCGGGGCGCGCTGCGGCTCGACGACCCCTTCGACGCGCACCTGCCCGAGCTCGCGGGGGCCGACGTCGGCCAGGTGACGCTGCGGGAGGCGCTCGGCCACACCGGCGGGGTGCTGCGCGACGGTCGCGACGCCGACTTCTGGCAGCTCGGGGCACCGTTCCCCGACCGTGGGGCGCTGGTCGAGTCGGTCCTCGCGCACGGACCGGTCCTGGGGCGCGGCGACGTCTTCAAGTACTCCAACCTCGCCTATGGGCTGCTGGGCCTCGTGGTGGAGGCAGTGACGGGGCTGCCGTTCGCCGACCACGTCCGCGCCGACCTGCTCGACCCCCTCGGCCTGCGCTGCACGTCGGCCGAGGCGGTCGACGGCGCCCCCCACGTCGTCGGCCACTCCGCCCGCGGTGTGGCGGACGACGGCCGTCTCCCCGTCGCGGCGGCGCGCACGGGCGCCCTGGCGGCGGCCACCGGGTTCTGCTCGACGGCGGCCGACCTGACGCGCTGGTTCGCGGCGCACTCCGAGGGTTCCGGCCTGCTGCGCCCGGAGACGCGCCGCCTGATGCAGCGCGACGAGTCCGTGATCGACCGCCCGCACGCGCGCCTGCGCCGGTACGGGCTGGGCCTCGAGACGCGGGAGATCGAAGGGCGCCGCGTCGTCGGGCACGGGGGAGCGTTCCCCGGCCAGCTCAGCCGCACGTGGGCGGACCCGGCCGGGCGGGTCGCGGTGTCGGTGCTGACGAACGCGGTCGACGGTCCTGCGGACGCCCTGGCCACCGGGTTGTTCGCGCTGGTCGCCACGGCCCTCGACGCCGGCTCCCCGGCGTCCGACGCCGACCACGCCGCCCTGGACCGTCGCACGGGCCGCTTCGCGAACCTGTGGGGGCAGACCGATGTCGTCCGGCTCGGCCAGGACCTGTGGCTGCTCGACCCGCGCCGGGAGGACCCGTTGGCGGGGCGGAGCGGCTCGTCGCGGACGGCGAGGACCTGCGTCTGCCCGCCCTGCCCGGCTTCGAGGCTCCCGGTGAGCTGGTCGAGGTGCTCCCCGGCGACGACGGGCGCCCCGCGGGCGTCGTCGTCGGCGGGCTGACGTCCTGGCGTGCGGACGACTACGAGCACGAGCGGAGGGCCCAGCTCGCGGCGCTCGACGCGCGGCGAGCCGGGTGACCGGTCAGGGCTCGGGGAACGTCGGCGTGATCGGCTCCAGGCGGGGCGCGGGCGACGGCCTGGGCTCGTCGAAGGTCTCGACCTCCACGGTCTCCGGCGCGAGCAGCCGGGCGACGGCGTCCTCGAGGTTGGTGCGGATCGCGGCGACGAGCCCTTCGGCGTCGCGCGCCTCGAACCGCTCGACGAGCTCGACGTGCGACTCGGCGGCGTCCTTGCGCACCGCGTAGTCCTCGCTGAGCGTGAAGCTCGCGATGCGCACCTCGACGATGAGGGTGGTCATCCACCGCAGCAGCCACGGGTTGCCGGCCGCGGCGACGAGCGACCAGTGCACGTTGAGGTCGGCGTCGCCCACCCGGCGGGCGTCCTCGCTGCGTTCGGCGGCGACGAGGGAGTCGTGCGCGGCGCGGACGGCCGCGACCTGCGCGGGCGTGGCGCGTTCGACGGCGAGCGGCGCGGCCGACGTCTCCACCACGGCGCGCGCCTCGTACAGCGCCCGGACCCGGTCGGCGTCGATCCGCACGACGCTGAGCCCCCGGCCGGGGGTCGACCGCAGCAGCCCTTCCTGGACGAGCCGTTGCGCGGCCTCGCGGAAGGGCCCGCGGCTCACGCCGAGCTGGCTCGACATCTCGACCTCGCGGATCGGCGACCCCACCGGCAGCGCCCCCGAGTAGACGGCGTTGCGCAGCTCGACGGTGATGAGGTCGACCGTCGACGGTCGCGTCACCGGCGACAGGAACGGTGCGCTGCCGACAGGGACCCGTGACGACGGGGTCATCTGCTCTCCTTCCACGTGGCCGGGGACCGTCCCGACGGGACGCATCATCCCCCGAACCGGCCCTCGGGCCAGATCGTGACCCTCTTGTGACCATGCCATGACTGGGTTCTGGGGCTCCAGGGACGCCCTCCGACGTGTCGGACGGTGAGCCTGCACCGAGCTGACCTGCGACGACGCCGGGCAGGGCGCACCGAAGCCTCGATCCCTCGCCGATTGTAGACAATCCGACATGTGGATACATAGATTGTCGTCACGTCGGCATCGCGGCTACCGTGTCGCACCGTCGAGACCCACAAGCCCGGTGCGACCTCGCCCGGGCACGGAAGGGAGACACACCGTGTCGTCCACCAGGACCACGAAGCGCCGCCGGGCGTTCCTCGCCGCCGGCTCCGTCCTCACCTTGACCGCCCTCGTCGCCTGCTCGCGCACCGAGCCGGGCACCGGAGCCCCCGCGGGCGAGAGCGACACTCTCGCCGGGCTGCAGGACGAGGGCAGCATCACCGTCGCGTTCAACGGCGAGAAGCCCTACAGCTTCGAGGGGGACGACGGCGAGCTCGACGGCGCCACGGTCGCCCTCGACAAGAAGATCTTCGGGGAGCTCGGCATCGACACCGTCGAGGGCACCTTCACCGAGTGGAACTCGCTCATCCCCGGTCTCAACGCCGACCGCTACGACGCGGTCAGCGCAGGGATGTCGATCCTGCCGGAGCGTTGCGAGCAGGCCGCGTTCGCCGAGCCGACGATCATGTACACCACCGCGTTCCTCGTGCCGAAGGGCAACCCGGACAAGCTCAGCGACTGGCAGTCCGTGGAGGGCTCGGGCCTCACCCTTGCCGTGACGAGCGGCGCGATCGAGGCGGGCTACGCCGAGAAGACGGGGGTCAAGACGATCGAGGTCGGCAGCCCGCAGGACGGCCTCGACGCCGTGACGACCGGACGCGCCGACGCGTTCACCCTCACCGGCATCTCGCTGCGCGCCCTGGCCGAGAGCACGGACAAGCCCGTCGAGGTCACCGACGCCTTCGTCGCGACGATCGACGGCGAGCCGCAGATCGGCGCTGGCTCCGAGGTCTTCCGCAAGAACGACAGCAGCCTGCTGGACGCCTACAACGAGAAGCTCAAGCCGATCCTCGCCGACAAGGACGCCTGGCTCGACGTCATGGGGCCGTACGGCTTCACCGAGGCGGAGTACCCGCCGCCGGGCCTCACCGCCGAGATGCTCTGCGACCCGGACGCCGACCTCAAGAAGATCGCGGACGAGATCGGCCTGGAGTCCTGACGCCGCATGTCCGATGATCTCCAGACCTTCGTCGACCGGCTGCCCGCCCTGGGCGACGCGGTGCTCGTCACGCTGGAGCTGACCCTCGGCGGCGCGGTGCTGGCGCTGGTCGTCGCCCTCGTGCTCGGGTTCGGCTCGCGCACCCGGACCTTGTGGGTGCGCGGGCCGTCGCGGTTCGTCGTCGAGTTCTTCCGCGGCACGTCCCTCGTCGTCCAGATCTTCTGGATCTTCTACGTGCTGCCGGTGCTCGGCTTCAAGATGGAGGCCCTCGTGGTCGGCATCGTCGCCCTCGGCCTCAACTACGGCGCCTACGGCGCCGAGGTGGTGCGCGGCTCGATCGCGTCCGTGCCGCAGGGCCAGTGGGAAGCAGCCGTCGCGCTGAACATGAGCTGGTTCCACCGCGTGCGGCGCGTCATCTTCCCGCAGGCGTGGGCGCTGATGATCCCGATGCTCGCCAACCTGCTCATCCAGCTCCTCAAGGGGTCGGCGCTCGCGTACTACATCACGCTGCACGACCTGAACTTCTGGACGGTCCAGCTCCGGCGCGCCACCAGCGACACGGTGTTCAGCTACGCCGCCGGCCTGATCGTGTACTTCGTCATCGCCTACCTGCTGACCTGGGGGATGAACCTCCTGGAGGAGCGCGCCAAGCGCCGCCTCGGCCGGGGGACCCGGCCCACCGTGGGTGAGGCGCTCGGCCTCAAGCCGGGCCGGCTGCGGGTCACGTCCCAGCAGCGGCCGACCGACACTGCCGGCGTCGCGATGGGGGCAGCCCGATGACCGAGACCACCATCTGGAACTGGGACCGCGCCTGGGAGGTGCTCCCCGACCTCCTCGCCGGCCTGCGGATCACCGTGCTCGCCACGGTGGTCGGCATGGTGATCGCCGCCGTCCTGGGCCTGTTCATCGCCCTGGCGCTGCGGGCGTCGACCCGCTGGGTCACCGCCCCGCTGCGGCTGGTGGTCGACTTCATCAGGATGACGCCGCTGCTGGTGCAGCTGGTGTTCGTCTACCTGCTGTCGCCGCCGCAGATCCCCGCGCTCGCCATCGGGTGCGTCGTGCTCGGCATCCACTACGCCACCTACATGTCCGAGGTGTACCGCGCCGGGATCGAGGCCGTGCCGCAGGGCCAGTGGGAGGCCGCCGTGGCGCTGAACCTGCCCCGCGCCCGCACCTGGGGCGCCGTCATCCTGCCCCAGGCGGTCCGCAACACCCTGCCCGGCCTGGGCAACTACGCGATCTCCATGTTCAAGGAGACGCCCTTCCTGTTCGCCATCTCCGTGGTGGAGATGTACCAGGCGGCCCAGAGCTTCGGCGCGAACACCTTCTCGTACATCGAACCGCTGACCATGGTGGGGCTGCTGTTCCTCATCGTGAGCTACCCGACGTCGCTGCTCGTGCGACGGATGGAGACCCGCCTTGCCTGACCTCGCCACCTCCGCAGGGAGCCAGACCATGACCGCACCGGAGACGACCGCCGCCGGCGGCGTCACGCCTGCCATCGAGTTCCGCGACGTCGTCAAGCGCTTCGGCGACAACGTGGTGCTCGACGGCCTGAACTTCTCCGTCGCGCAGGGTGACCGCGTCACCCTGATCGGCCCGTCGGGCTCCGGCAAGACGACGATCCTGCGCCTGCTCATGACCCTCGAGGAGGCGAACGGCGGGCTCATCCTCATCGACGGCGACCCCTACACGCACGAGTACAAGGGCGAGAAGTGGGTCGAGATCTCGGAGAAGCGCCGCCGCGTGGTGCGCAACCGGGTCGGGATGGTGTTCCAGCAGTTCAACCTGTTCCCGAACATGACGGTGCTGGAGAACATCATCGAGGCGCCCGTGCACGTGCTCGGGCGGTCGAAGGACGAGGCGGTCGCCCGCGCCGAGCAGCTGCTCGAGCAGGTCGGCATGACGGACAAGCGCGACGCCCGCTGCACCCAGCTCTCCGGCGGTCAGCAGCAACGCGTGGCGATCGCGCGCGCGCTCGCGATGGACCCGGAGATCCTGCTCCTCGACGAGGTCACGTCCGCCCTGGACCCGGAGATCGTCGCCGACGTGCTCGGCGTGCTCCGCGAGATCGCCCGCACCACGGACATCACGATGCTGCTCGTGACGCACGAGATGCAGTTCGCCCGTGAGGTGTCGAACCGCGTGCTGATGTTCGACCACGGGCGGATCGTCGAGGAGGCGGACCCCGAGACGATGTTCACCAGCCCCAGGCACGAGCGCACCCAGGAGTTCCTCAAGGCCGTGCTCGGGCACTGACCCGGCACCTGAGAAGTCGCGGCACCCGAGCCGCGCCGCCGGGCGCCGAACAGGCGGTTGTGCACGCTCTGACCGTCAGAG
>NZ_JBSHCR010000107.1:0-9105 GCF_053615895.1 Isoptericola sp. NPDC055881 | reverse complement strand
AATTCTCGCCGTTTGCGTACCCACAGGCCCCTGGGGTCAGGGGAGCGGGTCGCGCAGGCCGCTCGCGCGCCGGACGGGCTGCGCGACGGCGGCACGCACGGCGTCAGCGGTGCCGACGACGCGCACGAACTCCTGGGCCCGGGTGACCGCCGTGTACAGCAGCTCGCGGGTGAGCAGCGGTGACGTCGGGGGCGGCAGCACCAGCGTCACGCGGCGGAACTGGCTGCCCTGCGCGCGGTGCACCGTCATGGCGTGCACGGTCTCGACGGGAGGCAGCCGGTGGGTGCGCACGCGCAGCGGGTCGCGCGGGTCGCCGAACGCCGCCACGACGCCCTCGCCGTCGGCCACGAGCACGCCCGTGTCCCCGTTGTACAGGCCGACGTCGGCGTCGTTGCTCGTCACCAGGAGCGGCCTGCCCACCACCCACGGCGTGCCCGGCGCGGCGGGCACCGCCGTGGTGCCGGCCGTCGCCTCCTCCACCCAGGCCTCGACCTGGGCCGCCCAGCGCGCCACGCCGACCGGGCCGCGACGGTGCGCCACCATGACCCGGTGCGCGGACAGCGCGTCGAGCGCGCCCGCCGCGTCACCGGCCTGCGCCGCGGCCACCAGCCGCCGTCCGGCGTCGACCGCGTCCTCGCGCAGGCCGGTCACGGCATGCTCGTCCAGCCGCTCCGTGTCGGCCTCGACCAGCTCGACGCCGCCCTTGCCCGCCCGCAGGACGTCGAGCACGGCCTCGGCGTCGCCGTCCCGGATCGCGGCCGCCAGCGGCAGGATCGCGGAGTCCGAGCCCTGGCGGTGCACCGTCACGAGTCGCACGACGCCGTTGGCGAGGCCGTCGTGGTCCTCCGGGTCCAGGTCCCCGCCCCCGGGGCCGGCCGGCACCGGATCGGCCACGGGCGGGCGGGCGACCAGGTCGCCGAGGACGGCGCCGGCCTCGACGGACGCGAGCTGGTCGGGGTCGCCGACGAGCACCAGGCGAGCGTCCGGCCGCAGCGCTTCGAGCAGCCGCGCCATGAGCGAGAGGGGAACCATCGACGTCTCGTCCACGACGACCACGTCGTGCGGCAGGTGGTGACCGGCGTGGTGCCGGAACCGGGTGGCGCTGCGGTACCCCAGCAGCCGGTGCACGGTGGTGGCGTCGGGACGGCCCGTGCGCGCGCGGTCCTCCGGGTCCAGCGCGCCGACGACGTCGCGCACCGCCTCCTGCAGCCGTGCGGCGGCCTTGCCCGTCGGCGCCGCGAGCGCCACGCGCAGGCCCTGGCCGGTCGGGCCGTCGACGGCGACGTCCTGCAGCACGGCGAGCAGCCGCGCGACGGTCGTCGTCTTGCCCGTCCCGGGCCCACCGGTGAGCACCGTCAGCCGGCGTCCGACGGCGTGCGCGGCCGCGAGCCGCTGGCGCACGTCGCCCGCCGTGGGGAACAGGCGCGCGAGCGTGGCGTCCAGCCGGTCGGCGCCGGGTGCCGCCAGCGGCGGTGCCTGCAGGCGGGCGTCCACCAGCCGCCGCACGGTGAGCTCGTCGCGCCAGTACCGGTCGAGGTACAGCCGGCCGCCGACCCATCGCGCCGGACGGTCCACCGGGTCGCCCGCCCCGACGGTCACCGCGGGGCTCGCCTCGATCGCCCGGACCCAGGCGGCGTGCTCCGGCCAGGGCGGCGGAGCGGTGCCGCCGACCCCGCTGGCACCGGCGGTACCGGCGGTACCGGCGGCACCGGCGGCCAGGTCGCCGCGGTCGGCGTCCTCGGGGAGCGCGAGGGTCGCGAGCTCGTCCGGGTCGTCGAGGCGCACGCACACCGAACCGCCGCGCAGCGCCCGGACGGCGAGGGCGACGGCGAGCAGCACGGTGGTGTCGTCCTCGCCGGTGAGGCGACCGAGCCGGGACGCGACGTGCACGTCGGTCGCGGACACCAGGCCGGCCGCGTTGAACTCTTGCAGCAGGTCGGGTGCCGCTGCGGCGAGGCGGACGTCGCCGTCGGTGGGAAGGGCGGCGGTGGGGGTCATGCGTCGCCTCCGTCGAGCAGCGCGGACAACGCGGGCACCAGCCCCCGGGGCGGCACCCAGGACACGACGCCGTACGGTGCGCCGTCGGGCCCGACGGGCGTGGCGGGGCCGCACATGCCGCGCACGAACAGGTAGAGCCCGCCGCCGAGGTGCACGTCCGGGTCGTATCCCGGCAGCCGCCACGTCAGGTAGCGGTGCAGGGCGACGAGGTACAGCACGAGCTGGAGCGGGTAGTGGGCGTGCAGCATGGCGTCGACGGTCGCCTCGGGGCGGTAGTCGTGGGCCGTCAGCGGCGTGTCGAACGCGCCGAGGCGGTTCGTCTTGTAGTCGACGACGAGGAAGCGCGGCGCGTCGTCGTCGCCCGGGACGCGGAGCACGGCGTCGATGGACCCCGTGAGGTAGCCGCGCAGCGGGCGGGCTCCGGGGTCGGCCTCGGCCAGCTCCGCCAGCGCGGCGGGGTAGGCGGCGAACGCGTCGTCGTCGCCGAGGTAGCGGCCCAGCAGCGCGGCGATCCCGGCGAGGGTGGCGCCCTCGGAGGTCGCGTCGCCGTCGCCGCCGGCCAGGGGGAGCTCGAACTCGAGCTCGGCCAGCCGGTCGCGCGGGACGACGTCGGCGAGGGTGCGCCCTGCGGCGAGCGGTCCGAGGGGGGTGCGCGCGACGACGCCGAGCGCCGCCGCGAGCTCCGCCGGGTCGGTGCCCGGCACCCGCGTGGTCGCCGCCGCGGCGCACCGGGCGAGCAGCTCGGCGTCGAGGTCGGGTGCGGCGGTGTCGGCGTACTCCAGCACCTCGTGCACCAGCGTGCCGAAGCCGGTGCCGGCGGGCAGGCCGGACATCGGGGACGGCAGGTCCGCACCAGGAGCCGCTGCGGTTCCTGGCGCACCGCCGCCGGCAGGGCGGACGGCGGTGGGTGCGGCCTCGGCCGGCTCGTCCTGGAGCCCGCCGCCCTCGGGCTCGGACTCCACCCCGCCCTGCTCGACGCCGGGCGTCGCCGATGCCGGGGCGCCGGGCCCGCCCACCCGCAGGGTGTGCGCCGCAGCGGTGAGCGCGGAGTACGAGGCCCGCCGCCACGTCTGGTCCGGTACGCGGTCGAGGTGGGCGACGTCGAGCGCGGGCTCCGCCTCGGCCGGCGGCCGCCAGCGTGCCGCTGAGGGAGACGCGGGAACCTCCTCGACGGCGATCGTGCCACCCGAACGCTGCGCGACCGCGCCGAGAGCCTGGCGCACGGCGTCGTCGCGCATCACCTGCTGCGAGGCGTGCGGTGCGGGCTCGCCGCCGAGCGTGCGCTCGCCCAGCACGACGCGTGTCAGCCCGGCCTTCGCGGTGTTCGCCTTCGACGGCGCCCAGTGCGCCACGACCTGGTGCCGGGCGCGGGTCAGCGCCACGTACA
Organism: Isoptericola sp. NPDC055881; assembly: GCF_053615895.1. NCBI lineage: Bacteria > Bacillati > Actinomycetota > Actinomycetes > Micrococcales > Promicromonosporaceae > Isoptericola > Isoptericola sp. NPDC055881. The sequence continues at coordinate 5,720 of NZ_JBSHCR010000107.1, read as the reverse complement.
GCAGGCGCAGGTCCTCGCCGCCCTCCTCCCGCCGGTGCCGGTCGAGGGCGGCGTCGTAGCCGAACGACCCGGGGCCGCCCACGTGCAGGATCCGGCGGCCGTCGCCGGCGTGGAAGCGCAGCACCTCGGGCTGCCGGGGCTCGAAGCGGTCCCAGGCGAACGGCACGTACACGACCCCGAACTCCAGCCCCTTGCTGGCGTGCACGGTGACGACCTGCACGGCCGCCGCGTCCGTCTCCAGGCGGCGGCTGCGCTCCTCGTCGTAGTCCTGCGCGGCCTCGCGGATGCGCCGCCGCAGCCACGCGGTGAGTGCCGACGCGCCCAGGCCTTCCGTCACGGCGGCGACGTGCAGCACCTCGCCCACGTGCCGCAGGTCGGTGAGGTGGCGCTCGCCGGTGCTGGTGCGCATGAGCCGCTCGGCCAGGCCGTCGCGGGTCACCGCCTCCTGCAGCGCCGCCACCCCGCGCGCCCACAGCAGCCGCGACCAGCGTCGCACCGTGTCGGCGAGGGCGTCGTGCGCCGCGTCGTCGGCGGTCGCCAGACGCGCGGCGTCCCACCCGACGAACGGCGTGAGCGCCAGCGCGGCTGCTCGCCCGTGGGCCCCCGGCTGCTCCAGCGCGGCGAGCAGCGTCAGCCAGTCCCGCGCCGACGGCGTGGCGAACACGCTCGACAGCCCGGACACGACGGCGGGCACGCCGCGCTTCGTGAGCTCCGACCGCACGGTCTCGGCCTGCACGTTCGTGCGGGTCAGCACCGCGACGTCCCGCGGCTCGAGCGGCCGCCAGCCCGGGCCGTCACCGGCCTGGGCGGACCTCGGGTCGTCGCCGTCGTCGAGCAGCCGGTCGCGACCGAGACGTGCGGCGATGTCCGCGGCGACGTCGGCGGCCACGAGCTGGCGCGGCGGCCCCACGGGAGGCGTCTCACCGGGGGACATGCCGAGCGCCGAGCGCGTCACCTGCCGCAGCCGCAACGGCGCCCCGCCGTCGAACCGCGACCCGCGGTGCGCCGCCTCCACGGGCCGCACGACGATCCGCTCGTCGCCCAGCGCCGTGCCCCCCAGCACGGTGTCCAGCGCGCGCAGCAGCGGCTCGTCGCTGCGCCAGCTGGTGCCGAGCGTGGCGACCGAGGTGGCGTCCTGCTGCGCGTCGAGGTACGCGACCACGTCCGCGCCACGGAACGCGTAGATCGCCTGCTTGGGGTCGCCGATGAGCACCAGGGTGCGGTGACCGTGGAACGCGGTGCGCAGGATCTCCCACTGCACGGGGTCGGTGTCCTGGAACTCGTCGACCATGACCACGCGGTACCGGGCCCGGACCCGCCCGGCCGCCGTGGCGCCGTGCACGGGGTCGGCGAGCGCGTCGCGCAGCATCACGAGGAGGTCGTCGTAGTCCAGGAGGTGCTGTGCGCGCTTGCGCCGCAGCGTCTCGGTGCGGGTCTCCAGCGCGACCGCCTGGCGCAGCGCGCCCGGGGTCGTCGGACCGCCGCCGGTCGGCTCCGCGGGCTCCACGACGGCCTGGTGGTCGCTCACGGCGGCCCGGCCGAGGTCGGCCGCCATGGTCGGCGTGAGGGCCGGGTGGGCCTCGTCCGCGAAACGGCGCACGTACAGGTCGTCGGACACCTCGCGCACGAGGTCGGCGACGTCCGCGACGAACGTGGCCGCCGGGTCGACGTCGGCCGCGATGCCCAGCGACGTGAGCATCTGCTGGCAGAAGCCGTGCGTCGTGGTGATCGTAGCGGCGTCCAGCTGGGACAGGGCGGCCGTGAGCCGGGCGCGGCGGCGGCCCAGCTCGGCCGCGTCGACGTCGGCGAGCAGCGCGACGACAGGGTCGGGGTGTGCGGCCGGGTCCGGGCCGCGCAGCGCGCGCTCGGTGCTCACCAGGCGCTCGCGCACGCGGTCGCGCAGCTCGGAGGTGGCGGCCCGGCCGAACGTGACGAGCATGAGCTCGCGCAGCTCGGCGCGGCCCTCGGCCACGAAGCGGGTCGCCAGTGCGGCGATGGTGAACGTCTTCCCGGTACCGGCGCTCGCCTCGAGCACCGTGGTGCCCTCGGGCAGGGGGCCGCAGACGTCGAAGACCGGCCGGTCCTGAGCACCTGCCAGCCCCGCGGCGTCGGTCCCGAGCCCGGCCGTGCTGCCCGCCGTCATGAGGTGCCCTTCTGCTCGTGCGCCAGCAACGGGTCCCACACACGTCGGGCGAGCGCGCCCAGCCGCGAGGGCTCGTCGGGGTAGCGGCGCCGGTCCTCGTCGTCCGGCGTGCCCGCGACGGTGTCGAAGGTCGCCGCGTCTCCCCACACCATGAGGTGGTACGGGTCGGTCTTCTCGAAGCCGCCGCCCCAGGTGTACCGCGCCTCGCTCGTCGCCTGCCCGGGGTCGCCGGCGCCGCCGGCGCGGGAGGCGGCGTAGGCGTGCGACGCCTCGGGCGGCAGGGGCAGCGGCGCGCGGGTGGCCGCGGCACGGAGGGCGACGAGGTCGTCGAGCACCCGTGCGGCCTCCGTGGCGTCCGGCGCCTCCAGCAGGCTCCAGGCCGCCTTCGCCCCGCGGCCAGGTGCCCGGCCGACCGTCCCCGCGTGCCACCGCTCGCCGTCCGGCAGGCTGTCGTCGCCGTCGGACGCCGCGAGCGCGAGCGTCTGCACCCAGGCGCGCAGCCGGTGCTTCGGCCCGAGCTTCGAGTACTCGGCGCGCACCACCCGGCCGCCGTGCACGCCCGGCACCGTCCCGGTGACGAGGATGCCGGAGGGCAGCGCGGCGGACACGTCGACCGCGCGCGCGGGCTCGTCGGCACGAACCTGCCGGGCCAGGACCTCCACGGGCTGCACCCGCTCGACGACGTCGCGCAGCGCCGTGCGGCCCAGCTCGCGCGGCGGCGCCTGCCCGCGGCGCCACTCCGCCTGGAAGGCCCGCCCGGGGTCGGTGCCGCCGAGCACCGCGGTGAGGATGCGGTCGCCCGCGCCCCACGCCGCGAGGGGCGGCATCGAGAGGGGCAGACGGTCGTCGACCTCGTCCTCGTCCTGGGCGATCCGGACGTCGAGCGTGGTCCGCAGGAACCAGCGCACCGGGTGCTCGAGCATGGCGACGAGGTCGTCGAGGTCGACCTCGACGGGCGCTGCGGCGTCGAGCACGAGGGGCTCGGGGACGAGCAGGCCCGGCTCGGTGCGTTCCGCCCGACCGGCCACCGCTCCGCGGTACGCGGCGGCGTCGAAGCTGAACGGACCGGGGGAGCCCAGCTCGCCGGCCTCGAAGTTGCGCTCGCCCACCACCTGGAGGGGATGGCGCACCACGACCTGCCGCCGCACGGGACCGCCGTCCGCGGCAGAGCCGACCCGGTCGAGCGCGTCCAGGAGCTCCGCGACGGGCACGGCGGGCGGCCGGTCCGCGCCGGTGCGCTCGTCCGCGCCCGAGTGCAGCACCACGAGGTGCTCGCGGGCGGCCGTGAGGGCGTCGAGGAAGATCTGCCGGTCCTCGCTGCGGCGGTCGCGCTCGCCCAGGCAGGCGTCGCGCGCCAGCAGGTCGTCGCCGTCGGGCGTGGCGGAGCGAGGGAACGCGCCGTCCTCCATGCCGAGCAAGCACACGACGCGGTGCGGCACGGCGCGCATCGGCTCCAGGGAGCACACGGTGAGGGCCCCCGTGCGGAAGCCGGCGCGCGTGGGTCGGCCCGCCAGGCGGTCCGCGAGCAGCGCGCGGACGTCCTCGAGCCGCAGCCCGCCGCCCGCGGAGGCCGCGGGCCGCCCGGCCCCGGCCGAGCGGACATCGCCGAGCACCCGGCGCGCCTGCACCGACTGCCAGGCGTCGTCGGGCGCGGGGTCCGTGAGCAGCGTGACCGCCCGGTCGAGGGTGTCGAGCCAGTGCTCCAGCGGGTGCGTGCCGTCCAGGTCGGCGAGCAGCCCGCTCAGACGCGTCACCAGCTCCGCGAACCGGCCGGCGACGTCCACGTCGGTGGACCCGACGTCGTCCAGCGGCAGGGCCGGCCCGACGAACCGGGAGTCCTCCTCGGCCATCGCGACGCCCAGCAGCACGCGGTCGAGCGCCGCGTCCCAGGTGCCCTGCCGTACGCGCGGGTCGATGCCGAACCGGGCGCGGCGCGACCCGTCCTCGCCCCAGCGCACGCCCACCTCGACGGCCCAGGTGCGCCAGCGGTCGAGATCGTCGTCGGAGAGGCGGAAGCGTCGCCGTACGGGCTCGGTGGTGGCCAGGTCGAGCACCTCGGAGGCGGTGACGCGTCCGTCCGCGAGGCGCAGCAGGGTCGACAGCACCCCCAGCACGGGGTTCACGACGCCGGGCCCGCGGTCGGCCAGGCTCACGCGCAGGCGCTGGCCGGGGTGCACCAGCGTGACGCCGTCGGGCGCCGCGCCGAACGTCGCCGTCACGAGCGGGGCGAAGGACTCGACGTCGGGGCACATGACGATGACGTCGCGCGGCTCGAGCGTCGGGTCGGCGGCGAACAGGCCGGTGAGCACCTCGCGGAGCACCTCGACCTGGCGGGCGCGGCCGTGGCAGGCGTGCACCTGGACGCTGCGGTCGGCGGGGTCGACGGCGTGGGCGGGCGCGTCCGGGTCGTCCGCGCGCAGCGCCGCCTGGAGCGCGCCGAGCAGGCTGTCGGGCGGGGGCGGCGCCGGGTGATGGGTGACCGTCGTCGTGGGCCCCTCGGTCGCGGTGTCGAGGACGCCGGACAGCCGCAGCTGCAGCTCGACGGAGTCACGAGCGGTGGACGCGAGCAGCGCATGGTGCGCGGTGGGGGGCACGTCGGCCCGCCGCGGGCCGGCGACCGCGCCGTCGTCGGCCAGGGCGGCGACGGTGTCCCACAGGACCGGGGAGGGGTGCGGCAGCCACAGGTGCACGTCGCGGTGCAGCGCGAGCGCGCACAGCACGCGCCGCTGGTCCTCCGGGAGGCGGGTGGGGCCGAAGACGGAGAGCCGGGCGGGCAGGTCGACGGCGGCGGGGTCGGCGCGCAGCGCCCCGACGGCGGCGCCGAGCACCTCCGCCGGGTCCGGGGCGTCCACCCGCCGGCGCACCTGCCGCCACAGGCGCGGCTGCCACTCCAGGTCGCGCGGGACGGGCGTGCCCGCGCCGTCGTCCTCCCCGCCGGCGAGCCAGCCGGCGAGCAGGGCCGGGCGCTGCTCCGCGTACGCGGAGAAGAGGTCCGCGACGCGCTGTGCGAGGGCGAGCCGGCGCGAGCGCCGCACGCCGTCGTCGGCCTCCCCGACGTAGCGCGCGAGCGGGGCCGCCCACGCCTCGTCCAGCGCTGCGTCGATCGTCTCCAGCACGGGCCACACGAGGCGTGAGCGCCGCCAGGGGTCGTCGTCCCGCTCGACGCCGGTCACGGCCGTGACCGCGGACGCCACGAGTCGCGACGGCGAGGAGAAGTCCACGTTGGCGCAGACACCGGCCCCGGACGGACCCTCGACGCCCAGCCGGTGCGACAGCCGCTGCGCCAGCCAGCGCTCGATGCCCCGCGTGGGCACCGCGACGACGTCGGGGACGAACGGGTCGTCCGGCGGCACGGCGAGCACGTCGGCGAGGGGGGCGACGAGCGCGTCGGAGCGCTCAGACCGGTGGACGTGCAGCACGTCGGCCAGGTTACGGGTCTGCGCCGACAGCAACACGCCCTCATCCACAACCCGCCCCCCAGGCGGGGGGGGGCGGGGGTGGGGTCGGTGGTGGGGGGGAGGGGAGCGGAAAACGAACCAAAAGCACAGGGCGCGGGGGGGGGGGAAAAAAGACAAAC
>NZ_JBSHCR010000106.1:0-9254 GCF_053615895.1 Isoptericola sp. NPDC055881 | reverse complement strand
CGAATTCTCGCCGTTTGCGTACCCACAACGTCAGGGGCGTCACGGAATACCGACCCGGCCCTCGCGGGTTGACCCAGGCGATGAACGCCGACGCCCCGACCCCCGCGCCCACCTCCCCCCGACTGTCCGTCCTGGACCTGGTCCCGGTCCGCACCGGACAGTCAAGCCCCCAGGCGCTGGCCGCCTCGCTCGCGCTGGTGCGCCGGGCGGACGAGCTGGGCTTCGAGCGGTACTGGTTCGCCGAGCACCACAACATGCCCGCCGTCGCCGCGTCGACGCCGCCGGTGATGATCGCCGCGGCGGCCGCCGCCACGCAGCGCATCCGGGTGGGCTCGGGCGGCGTGATGCTGCCGAACCACGCGCCGCTCGTGGTCGCGGAGCAGTTCGCCGCGCTGGAGGCCCTCGCGCCGGGCCGGGTCGACCTCGGCATCGGGCGCGCACCCGGCTCGGACCCGGTGGTCACGGCGCTGCTGCGGCAGTCGGGCCCGACGTCGGACGTCGAACGGTTCCCCCAGCACGTGCGCGACATCCTCGCCCTCATGAGCCCCGACGGCGCTGCCCTGCGGCTCGGCGACGGCAACCTCTACGACGTGCACGCCACCCCGGCCGCCGACGGCACCCCCACGGTCTGGCTGCTCGGCTCCAGCGACTACTCCGCCCGGCTGGCGGCCGAGCTCGGGCTGCCGTACGTCTTCGCGAACCACTTCTCCGGCGCGGGCGTCGACCAGGTCCTCGCCCTGTACCGCGACAACTACCGGCCCAGCCCCGCCCACCCGGAACCGCGCACCTTCCTCACCGCGAACGTCGTCGTCGCGCCCACCGCCGCCGAGGCGCACGAGCGGGCGCTCCCGCAGCTGCGGTCGATGGCGCGGCTGCGCACCGGCAAGCCGATGGGGCGCGCCGAGACCGTCGAGCAGGCCGCCGCCGAGCCGCTCGACCCCATGGCGGAGCAGATCGTCGCCGACATGCGCGCCCGCTGGGTGGTCGGTGAGCCGCACCAGGCCGCGGCGCAGCTCCGCGACCTCGCGGCACGCCACGGCGTGGACGAGGTCATGGTGGTGCCGGTCGCGGGCTCGTACGAGTCCGAGCCCCTCGACGCCACGCCCGGTCGGGTCCGGACGCTCGAGCTGCTCGCCGAGGCCCTCGCCGCCTGACCGCCGCCGCGTCAGGCGGCCACCGGCACCGACGAGACCTCGGCGAGGAACAGCTCGTCGGCGCGGGCCTGTACCGCCACGAGGTCGCGGTCCCGGGCGAGACGGTCCTGCGTGGTCGCGCGGTCGAGCTCGGCGTCGACGAACCGCTCCAGGACGGCGGGCGGGTCACCGGCACCGAGCTCGCGCGTCACCGACTTCAGGGCGACGACCTCGGTGACGGCCGCGCGGACGTCGGCCGGGACCGAGCTCTCGGCCACGAGGGTCGGGAGGTCCATCGGCGGCGCGGCCGCCTCGGGGTGGTCGGCGAGCCAGCGCAGGGCGACGGCCGGCCGCAGCACGTACAGGAACCGCTTGAGCGACGGTGCGCGCTGCTGCTGCCTCCGCGCGAGGTGCAGGTAGTGGCGGCGGACCGCGGCGCGGTCGAGCACCTCGTCCGCCAGCGCCAGCACCCGGTCGCGGAACCCGGGGTCGCCGCGGTACACGATCGGCGAGCGCAGCCACTCGACGGGCGTGACGTTGCCCTTGACCAGCAGACGCACCGCCTTCGCCAGGTCCCACCCGTTGACGTCGAAGACCTCGTCCAAAGGCGTCTCGATGACGTCCCGCCCGGCCCAGAGCGACAGGTAGTGCGCGGCGGGCCGCACGTACAGGAACCGGCAGTCGTAGTCGCTGTCCGGGGAGGGGAATCCCCAGGCGCGGCTGCCGGACTCGATCGCCCAGGGGACGTGGACGGCCTGCGTCGCCTCGACGCCGGAGAGCCGCGCGTCGATCTCCGCGACGACGGCAGGGTCCAGGGTGGCAGGAACGGCGCGCATCGGGTCACCGTAGATCGTGGCGCCTCCTCGTGGCCCGCTGTTTTGGCGGCGTTCGACCACCCGCTCCTGGCCGGGCGATGATGACGGGGAACACGGCGACCCCGACCCGAGAGCGAGCCCCATGCCCCACGTCACCGTCGTCCGCGCGGACAACCCCGGCCCGATGACGCTGGACGGCACCCGCTCGTACGTGCTGCGCGCCCCGGGCTCGCCGTCGTGCGTCGTGGTGGACCCGGGCCCGGACGCCGAGGAGCACCTCGCCACCCTCGCCGACGCCGGGCCGGTGGAGCTCGTGCTGGTCACGCACCGGCACGCGGACCACACGGCAGGGTCCGCGCGCCTGCACGACCTCACCGGCGCTCCGGTGCGCGCGGCCGACCCGGCGCACTGCCACGGCGGCGAGCCCCTGCGCGGCGGGGAGCGGATCGACGCGGCCGGCCTGCGGGTCGACGTGCTCGCGACACCGGGTCACACGGCCGACTCGGTCTCGTTGGTCGTCACCGGTCCGGACGCGGCGCCGGTGGTGCTGACGGGCGACACCGTGCTGGGACGTGGCACGACGGTGATCGCCGAGCCGGACGGGTCGCTGCGCGACTACCTCGCCAGCCTCGACCTGCTGGAGCGCGTCGGCGACGGCCGCGTGGGCTTCCCCGGGCACGGCCCCGCCGTCGACGACCTGGGCGACACCGTGCGCGCCTACCGGGACCACCGGCTGGGACGGCTCGCCCAGGTGCGGTCGGCCCTGGCAGAGCTGGGCCTCGACGCCCGCGATGCCGCGGATGCCGTGGATGCCGTGAATGCCGACGACGGCCCGGACGTCGCGGACGCCGTCGTCGCGCACGTCTACGCCGACGTGGACCCGTCCGTCCGGCGGGCCGCACGGCAGTCCGTCGTGGCCCAGCTCGCGTACCTGCGGGAGGAGAAGGCCTGACGCCCCGAGGACGGTCCGCGCCGGCCGGGAGCGGATGTCGGAGGCGCACGGCACGATGGCGGCATGACCCTCACTCCCGCCCCGCTGCCGGACGCCCGCCCTGCCGTCCGGCTCGGCGTCGCCTTCGTCCCCACGACGGCCCCGGAGTCGTTGCGGGGGCTCGCCACGGCCGCCGAGGACGCGGGCCTCGACGACCTGTGGGTGTGGGAGGACTGCTTCAAGCAGAGCGGCGTCGCCTCGGCCGCGGCGGCCCTGGGCTGGACCGAGCGGGTGCGCGTGGGGATCGGCCTCATGCCGGCACCGCTGCGCAGCACCGCCGTGACCGCGATGGAGGTCGCCACCCTGGGGCGCATGTTCCCGGGCCGTTTCGTCCCCGCCGTCGGGCACGGCGTCCAGGCCTGGATGGGCCAGGCCGGCGTCCGGGTGGACTCGCCGCTGACGCTCCTGCGTGAGCACACCGACGCCCTGCGGCTGCTGCTCGCGGGCGAAGAGGTCACGACGACCGGCCGCTACGTCACCCTCGACCGCGTGCGGCTGGACTGGCCCGCCCCCGACGTCCCGCTCGTGCTGGGCGGGGTCGGGCCCCGGTCGCTCGCTCTCGCCGGGGAGCTGGGCGACGGCGTGATCCTCGCGAACGCGCTCACCCCCGACGACGTGCGCGCGGCCGCCGAGGCCGCGACCGCCGCGGCCGCGACGGCGGGCCGGCCGGTGCCGGAGGTCTACGCCACCCTGATCGCCGCGACCGGCGACGGCGCCCAGGAGCGGCTCGACGCCGAGCTGCCGCTGTGGGGCGCGGAGCCCGGCCGAGGCATCGGCGCGGCCGGCGACGCCCGCGCGCTCGCGGACGGCGTCCTGCGGCTCGCCGCGGCCGGGGCGTCGGCGGTCGCGGTGCAGCCCACCGCGGACGAGCCCGACCTGGCCGGCTTCGTCGAGCTGCTCGGTCGCGAGGTGCGACCGCTGCTCGACCACGCCTGACCCGTCCCGCAGAACCCACGAAGGAGCAGCGTCATGGACTGGAAGATCGAGCTCATCCACGTGCCCGTCAGCGACGTCGACCGGGCCAAGGACTTCTACGAGCGGGTCGGCTTCCATCCCGACCACGACCAGCAGGTGAACGACGAGCTGCGGTTCGTCCAGATGACGCCACCCGGCTCGGCGTGCTCGATCGCGTTCGGCACGGGTCTCGGCGGCGGCCTGCAGCCGGGTCAGCTGGACGCGATCCAGGTGGTGGTCCCCGACGCCGACGAGGCCCTGGCCCACCTGCGGGACGCGGGGATCGAGGCGCAAGGCGTGGACGACCAGCCCTGGGGGCGGTTCGTCACCTTCGCCGACCCGGACGGCAACTCCTGGACGTTGCAGCAGCTGCCTGCGTGGTCCGCCGGCGCCGCGGGCTGAACCCGCGGCGTCCGGCGGCGGACCAGGCCCGGAGTCGAGTCCTGAGTCAGTGCCCGGGTCAGTGCCCGGTCAGAGCCGCTTGCCGTAGCAGCGCTGCTGCTCGGAGCCGCAGTGGTCGCCGAACGACTCGATGGGCTCGTACCCGATCGCCGCGTACAACCCCATCGCCTCGGGCTGCGCCGTGCCCGTCTCCAGCACGAAGCGGCGGAAGCCGACCTGGCGGGCGCTGCGCTCCAGCTCGGCCATGAGCCGTCGCGCGACGCCGAGCCCGCGGGCGTCGGCGGTCACGAACACGCGCTTGACCTCGCCGGTCGCCGCCGGGTGGGCGGTGCCCCGGCCACGGCGGTCGTCCGTGCCGGAGACGTCCCGCACCGCCGCCGTGCCGACGGCGCGACCGTCGACCCGCGCGACGAGCGTCACGACGATCGAGCGCGGGTCGATGGCGGGCGCGGGGTCGACGCCGCCGTACCGGACCGCCATCTCCGCCTCCTGCGCGGCGCGCAGGCGCGCAGCCTCCGGGTCGTCCCACTCGACGACCTCGACGACCAGGTCGTCGGGTGCCGCGACGGCCGGCAGCGTGGTGGTCGCGGTCATGCCCGGACGAGGGCGGCGAGCACCGACGTGAAGAAGCCGAGCCCGTCCGTGCCGCTGCGCGGGCCGGCGTCGCCGTCCGGACCGAACCCGGCCTCGACGGCGTGCTCCGGGTGCGGCATGAGCCCCACCACGTTGCCGCGCTCGTTGGTGATGCCCGCGATGTCACGACGCGAGCCGTTCGGGTTCCAGCCCTGGTAGCGGAACACGACCCGGCCCTCCCCCTCGAGCTCGTCGAGGGTGTGCTCGTCGGCGACGAACTGCCCGTCCTGGTTCTTCAGCGGGATCGTGATGTGCTGGCCGCGCTCGTAGCGGTTGGTCCACGCCGTCGCCGTGTTCTCCACGGACAGCACCTGCTCCCGGCACACGAAGTGCAGGTGGTCGTTCTTCACCATCGAACCGGGCAGCAGGTGCGCCTCGGTCAGGACCTGGAAGCCGTTGCAGATGCCGAGCACCGGCATCCCGCCCTTCGCAGCGTCGACGACGGCGTCCATCGCCGGTGCGAACCGCGAGATGGCGCCGGCACGGAGGTAGTCGCCGTACGAGAACCCGCCGGGCAGGACGACCGCGTCCACACCGTGCAGGTCACCGTCGGCGTGCCAGAGCGACACCGGCTCCCCGCCGGCGAGACGCACCGCACGGGAGGCGTCGCGGTCGTCGAGCGTGCCCGGGAAGGTGATGACGCCGATGCGTGCGGAGTCGAGCGTGCCGGCGGTCATCAGGCGACGCCCTCGGCGGTGATCGTCCCCGCGGCGTCGGTGGCGGCGTCCGCCACGCGCACGACGTCCTCGATGACCGGGTTCGACAGCAGCGTCTCGGCCGCCTGCTGGGCGGCGGCGAGGACCTCGGCGGTCACCTCGCCCTCCACCTCGAGCTCGAACCGCTTGCCCTGGCGCACCCCGCTGAACTGGGTGAAGCCGAGGCGGGGCAGCGCCCCGACGACGGCCTTGCCCTGGGGGTCCAGGATCTCGGGCTTGGGCATGACCTCGACGACGACGCGTCCCACGGGGTGCTCCTTGGATCGTGACCGGGTAGTCAGGCGGCCGCCGCTCCGGGATCCCGGCACGGGCGGCGCCGGGAGGGGCGCGCGTGACGAGCGGGAGCACGACGGCGGGATTCCGCGACGAGTCTACCCTCGGCACGCTAGCCTCTGGACGCCGCGGAACGCTGCCGGACGCCGGCGCTGCTGACCCCGCGTGACCCGACCCCGCCACGATCCCGAGGAAGCATGTCCGCACCCACTCCGCCGCCCTCCGGGGGCAGCGCCCCCGACCCGTACTCGACCCCCGACGCAGGCTCGACCGCGCCCGCCCCGGGCAGCCCGCAGCCGCCGTACGCGGAGCCCGGCGCCCAGGCGCCGTACGACGCGTCGTCCCCGTACGGCGGGCAGCAGCCCCCGTACGGCGGCCAGCCCCCGTACGACTACGCCCCGCCCCGCAAGACCGACGGTGTGTCCATCGCGGCTCTCGTCACCGGCATCCTCGGCATGGCCCTGATCCCGCTGGGCCTCGGCATCGCGGGCGTCGTGCGCACCAAGGACCCGGCGCGGTCGGGCCGCGGCCTCGCGATCGCGGGCATCGTGCTGGGCGCCCTGAGCACGATCGGCTGGATCGTGGTCGTCGCCCTCGTCGGCTTCCTCGCCAGCAACGACGACTTCCAGGACGCGGTCCAGCAGAGCTACCAGGAGAGCTTCCAGGAGGGGGCGGGGCTCGACTACGAGGTGGGCGAGTGCTTCGACTACCCCGGCGACTCCGCGACCGTCGGCGACATCACCCCCGCCGACTGCACCGCACCGCACGCGGCCGAGGTCTTCTCGGTGTCCCAGCTGCCCGGCGGCGACTTCCCCGGTGACTCCGGCGTCGAGCAGGCGTTCTCGGACACCTGCGCGCCCGCCTTCGAGTCCTACGTGGGGTCCGACCCCGCCGAGACGACGCTGGCGGCGTACTACATCGGCCCGGACGAGGTGTCGTGGACGCTCGGCGACCGCCAGCTCCTCTGCTTCGCCCAGGCGGGCGACGGGTCGAAGCTCGACGCGAGCGTCGCAGGCTCCGGCCTGTAGCGCGGGCGGGGGCGCCTCAGCGCAGAGGTGCCCCCGTCAGCCGCTCGTACGCCTCGAGGTAGCGGTCGCGCGTCCGCTCGACGACGTCGGCAGGCAGCGCGGGCGCCGGGGCCCCGGACGTCCGGTCCCAGCCGGACGCGTCGGACGTGAGCCAGTCGCGGACGAACTGCTTGTCGAAGCTGGGCTGGGCATGACCCGGCTCCCACGCGTCGGCCGGCCAGAACCGCGACGAGTCGGGCGTGAGCACCTCGTCACCCAGCACGGTCGCGCCGGTGACGGGGTCGATGCCGAACTCGAGCTTGGTGTCCGCGAGGATCACGCCGCGCTCGCGGGCGATCGCCTCGGCGCGGGAGTAGACGGCGAGCGTGAGGTCGCGCAGCCTTGCCGCGGCGTCGTCGCCGATCCGGCGTGCGACCTCCTCGAACGGGACGTTCTCGTCGTGCTCGCCCACCTCGGCCTTCGTGGCGGGGGTGAAGATCGGCTCGGGCAGGCGCGAGCCGTCCACCAGCCCGTCCGGCAGCGCGATGCCCGTGACCTCGCCGGACTCCCGGTACTCGGCCAGGCCGGAGCCGGTCAGGTAGCCGCGGGCCACGCACTCGACGGGGAACATCTCGAGCCGGCGGCAGACCATGGCCCGCCCGGCGACGACGTCGGGCACGAGACCGTCGCCCGGCTCGGCGCTCGCCTCGGTCGACACGACGTGGTGGGGCACCAGGTCGGCGAGCTGCTCGAACCACCACAGGCTGAGCTGGGTGAGCACCACGCCCTTGTCGGGGATGCCGGGCTCGAGCAGGTGGTCGTACGCGGACACGCGGTCCGACGCGACGACGAGGACGACGTCCCCGAGCGGGTGCACGCCGCCCAGGGCCGGCAGGTCCGGCTCGTACAGGTCACGCACCTTGCCGGAGTAGACGTGCCGCCACCCCGGCAGGTCGAGCGGTCCGCCCGCGAAGGCGTCGGTCTGGTCGGCACCGGGCTGGTTGACATCGTGCGTCTCGGTCACGGCGCCCAGTCTCGCACCCGGCGCCGGAGGCCAGCCACGCCGTCCGGGAGACGGCACCGCACGGAGTTCATCGGGCGCCCCACCGGACAACGTCGTCCGTTCACCGACCGTTGGCCTGCGCCGTCCACCGTGCACCCCATGAGAACCCGCACCCGACACCTCGCCGCCGGCCTGCTCGTCGCGGCCCTGGCCGTCGCCCCCGCCACCGCGTCCGCGGCAGCACCCCGCTCCCCGCACGCCGCCGCCGGCCAGCACGCGTCGCACGCCGGCGCCGAGCACGGGCGCATCCCCTTCACCGCGGCCACGGTGACCGCGCAGGACGACGGCTCCTTCACCATCACCTGGTCCGCGCCGCGCGGGGCCGGCGACGTCCGCCTCTACACGGGGACGGACCGGGACCACGTCGACCTGCGGCGCGTCGTCGCGCGCGGCGGCTCCTCGGGCACGGTGACCGTCCGCGGCCTGGCCGACGCGGACCGCCGCTGGTTCCGCCTCGTCCCCGCCCGCGGCGAAGGCCTGACGCTCGCGGACCGGCTCGTGCGCCTCGACGGCACGGTGAACCTGCGCGACCTCGGCGGCTACCGCACGACGGACGGCAGCTGGGTGGCCATGGGCGAGGCGTACCGGTCGGACGCCCTCGACCGGCTGAGCGACGACGACCTCGACGCGCTGGAGGGCCTCGACGTGCGCACCGTCGTCGACCTGCGCACCGACTCGGAGCGCACCACGGCCCCCGACCGCGTGCCCGCCGGGGCCCGGTACGAGGTGGCCGACGTGATCGGCGGGGGCAGCGCGACGATCCCCGACCTGTCCACCCCGGAGGCAGCCGCGCAGATGATGGTCGACGGAGAGCGCGCCATGGTCTCCAGCGACACCGGGCGCGCGGCCTACACGTCCCTCTTCGACGCCGTGACCGACGACGGCGCGGTGCTGTTCCACTGCACCGCGGGCAAGGACCGCACGGGCTGGGCAGCCGCGGCGCTCCTCACGACCGCCGGGGTGCCGCACGATGTCGTCGAGGACGACTACCTGGCGAGCAACGACTACCGCGCCGAGGCGAACGCCGCCGCCCTGGCGGCCATGCCGGCCGCGCAGGCCGCGATCTACCGACCGCTGCTGGACGTCCGCCCGGAGTACCTGGCCGCCGGCTTCGACGAGGTCCGCGACGAGTACCGCTCGTTCGGCGGCTACCTGCGCCAGGGCCTCGGCCTCGGCGCACGCGACGTCCGCGAGGTCCGGGCGGAGCTCCTGATCGGCTGACCTTCTCACCCCGGTCGACCGCGCGGACCGGCAGGTCGTCACCCTG
>NZ_JBSHCR010000105.1:0-9295 GCF_053615895.1 Isoptericola sp. NPDC055881 | reverse complement strand
GCGCCCGGTCGCACCCGCGACCGGGCGCCGTCGTCACGTCTCCGGCCGGCGTCTCGTCGTCACGGTGAGCAACGAAGACCGACCGACGAGGAGTCGACATGTCGCACAGGACCGAGATCGTGGTGGTGGGTGGCGGGTACGCCGGCGTGACGGCGGCGAACCGCCTGACGAGGCGCGACGACGTGACGGTGACGCTCGTGAACGCGCGCCCGACGTTCGTCGAGCGGATCCGCCTGCACCAGCGGGTGGCCGGCACGCACACCGCGGTCGTGGACTACCGCACCGTGCTGGCCGACCGGGTGCGGCTCGAGGTCGCGACCGTGGAGCGCGTGGACGCCCCCTCGCGACGACTGCTGCTCGCCGGCGGCGCGACGCTCTCCTACGACTACCTGGTCTACGCGGTCGGGAGCACCAGTGCGGCGCCGACCGTCCCGGGAGCCGCGGAGCACGCGTTCGCGCTCGCGAGCCTCGAGGAGGCAGACCGGCTCGCGCCGGCCCTGGCCGCCGCCGGGCCGGTCGCGCGCGTGACCGTGGTCGGCGCCGGGCCGAGCGGCATCGAGACGGCGTCGGAGCTCGCGGAGCAGGGGCGTGCGGTGACGCTGGTCGCGGGGGACGTGCTCGGCCCGTACCTGCACCCGAAGGGCCGGCGGGCGGTCGCGGCGCAGCTGGCACGGCTCGGCGTCGCGGTCGTCCAGGGGCCGGGCGCCGTCGTCACCGCGGTGACGCGGGACGCGGTGCAGCTCGCGGACGGCCGCGACCTGCCCAGCGTCGTGACGATCTGGACGGCCGGTTTCGCCGTGCCCGACCTGGCCGCCCGGAGCGGCCTGAGCACCGACGCGGCAGGGCGTCTGCGCACGGACGAGACCCTGACGAGCGTGGACGACGACCGCATCGTGGCCGCCGGCGACGCCGCAGCGCCGTCGGACCTGCCGTTCCGGATGAGCTGCCAGGCCGCGGGCCAGCTCGGGGGCGCGGCGGCGGACACCGTGCTCTCCCGGCTCGCGGGCACGGAGCCCGCGCCGGTCGCGGTCGGCTTCCTCGGCCAGTGCCTGAGCCTGGGCCGGGGCGCGGGCCTGTTCCAGTTCGCCGGGCGGGACGACGTCCCGGTCCGCGTGTTCCTCGGCGGGCGGCTCGGTGCTCGCGCCGGTGCATGGCTCAAGGAACTCGTCTGCAGGAGCACCGTCCAGGGGCTGACCTGGGAGGCGCGACGGCCCGGCATCATGCGCTACCCCTCGTTCGTCGGCGACCCGCGCCGCCGGGAGGCGGTGGGGGCACGCCGCGCGGCCGCCGCTCAGGACGCGACGGACGTCGTCACCGTGGCATAGCCAGCGGCACGACGACGTGCAGGGCCGCACCGGGAACCCGGTGCGGCCCTGCTGCGTACGACACGGAGTGCGCTTCAGCCGATCCGACGGCGGTAGACGGCGACCGCGAAGCCGTACGCGATGAGCAGGATGCCGACGAGCCAGCCCAGGGCGACCCAGATGTCGGTGCCCACCGGCTGCTCCGCGAAGAGCGCCCGCACGGTGTCGACGATCGACGTCACCGGCTGGTGCTCGGCGAACCAGGCGACCGGGGCGGGCATCGTGTCCGTGGGTACGAACGCGGAGCTGATGAACGGCAGGAAGATCAGCGGGTAGCTGAAGGCGCTCGCTCCGTCGACCGTCTTCGCCGACAGCCCGGCGATGACCGCGAGCCACGTCAGGGCGAGGGTGAACAGGACGAGGATGCCGGCCACGGCGAGCCACGCCCCCACGGACGCGCCGGTGCGGAAGCCCATGATCAGCGCGACCGCGACGACGATCGCCACGGAGACCACGTTCGCCACGACCGACGTGAGCACGTGCGCCCACAGCACGCTCGACCTCGCGATCGGCATGGACTGGAAGCGGTCCACGATGCCGCCCTGCATGTCGAGGAACAGCCGGTAGGACGTGTAGGCCACGCCGGAGGCGATCGTGATGAGCAGGATGCCGGGCAGCATGTAGTTGATGTACGACTCGTTGGAGCCTGTGTCGATGGCCCCGCCGAACACGTAGACGAACAGCAGCATGAGCGCGATCGGCGTCACCGCGGTGGTGATGATCGTGTCAGGGCTGCGCAGGATGTGACGCAGCGACCGCCCGGTGAGGACGCGGGTGTCGCTGAGGACGGCGGTGGTCATCAGGATTCCTTTCCGGTGCTGCTCTGGTCGGCGGGGCCCGCACCCACGAGGGTGAGGAACACGTCCTCGAGGGACGGCTGCTTCTCGACGTACTCGACCTCGGCGGGCGGGAGGAGCTGCTTGAGCTCGGCGAGGGTGCCGTTCTGGATGATGGTGCCCTGGTGCAGGATCGCGATCCGGTCCGCCAGCTGCTCGGCCTCGTCGAGGTACTGCGTCGTGAGCAGCACGGTCGTGCCGCCCTGCGCGAGCTGCTTGACGGTCTGCCACACCTCGATGCGCGCCTGGGGGTCGAGCCCGGTGGTGGGCTCGTCGAGGAAGATGATCGGCGGGTCCCCGATGAGGCTCATCGCGATGTCGAGCCGACGTCGCATGCCGCCCGAGTAGGTGCCGGCCCGGCGCGCACCGGCCTCCGTGAGGGAGAAACGCGCGAGCAGGTCGTCGGCGATCGCTCCGGCGTCGGACAGGTGGCGCAGCCGGGCGACGAGGACGAGGTTCTCGCGCCCGGTGAGCACCTCGTCGACGGCGGCGAACTGGCCGGTGAGGCTGATCGACTCGCGCACGTCCCCAGGCTTGGCCGCGACGTCGAACCCGTGCACGACGGCCGTGCCCGCGTCCGCCTTCAGCAGGGTCGACAGGATGCGCACGAGCGTGGTCTTGCCGGCGCCGTTCGAGCCGAGCAGGGCGAAGATGCTGCCTCGCGCCACGTCGAGGTCGACGCCGCGCAGCACGTGCAGGTCGCCGAAGGTCTTCTCGATGCCGCGCACCTGGATGGCGGGGTCGGCGGTCAGATCGGTGGTCATGTCCGGTGCTCCGTTTCCTGTGTCGATGTCGTCGTTCACGGCCGGCGGACGACGACGTCGCCGAAGCCGGTGCTGGCGTGGATCTCTGCGGTGGCCTCGTCCTCGACCGGCCCCTCGGTGGGGGTCAGGTGGTTGCGGACGGAGCCGTTCTCCGAGGCGACGTCGAGGTAGGCGGCGGTGCCCTCGGGCACCCCGACCTCGATGGAGCCGAAGGAGGACGTGAGGGTGACGGCGCCCGACTCGAGGGCGGCGACCCGGATGCTGGCGTGGGCGGACTTCGCGGTGAAGGTGCCGTGCACCCGGCTCACCGCGATGTCGCCGTGCGCGCCGTGCACCTCGAGGGTGCCGACGACGGCACCGACGGTGGTGGTGCCGTTGCTCGCGCGGATCACGCCGTCGCCGGTCACCTCGTCCACGAAGACGGACCCGGCGCTGACCTTGACGTCCAGCGAACCCGTGACCCGGCCGGCGGTGGCCGACCCGGCGGCGACCTTGAGGTCGAGCCGCTCGACGTCGTCGACGCGGGCGTTCCCGGCGGACAGCGTCATGTCGACGGCGTCGAGGACGCCCTCGGCGTAGAGCGAGCCGGCCTTGCCGCGCACCACGGAGCCCGTGGGGAGCTCGACCGTGATGTCGGCGGTACCGGACGTGAAGGGGAGCACGTACTGCTTCCACGACCCGGGGTAGGTGATGGACACCGACTCGCCGTCGCGGTCCACGCGGACCTGTTCGGCGGCGCGCACGCTGCCGGGCTTGCTGTTCGTGGGCAGCACGGTGACGACGACGTCGTCGCGCTCGCCGGCGACGACGTGCACGTTGGCGAAGGGGACGTCCACGAGGACGGGGACGGGGTGGGGGGCGGGGAAAGTGGGCATGACGGGGCTCCAACAGTGGTGTCGGTGTGGTGTCAGGCAGGGTCAGGAGGGGCGGCGGGGCGGGGTCGCGCGAGGTGGTGCGAGGAGGTGCGAGGTGGTGCGGCGGTCAGCGGACCCAGCCGGTGACGCGGCCGGAGCCGCGCTGCTGCGGACGGGCCTGCGCGGCCGGGCGTCCGGTGGACTGCTCGAGCGCGGCGGCGACCGCTCGCACGAGCCACGTGTTCACGGACACGCCGTCGCTGGCGGCGGCGACCTCGACCTGTGTCTTGAGGTGGTCGGGCAGCCGCAGGGTGGTGCGGGTGGTGGCGCCGCCCTCGAGGTCGACGCTCACCGAGAATCCGGGCCCGGTCGCCGCCAGGGTGGGGCCGGGCGCAGACGCCGGCGCGGGCGCGGTGGGCGCCGAGACGACGAACTCGGGCGAGCCGCCGCGAAGCCGGATGTCCACCGAGCCGGGGGCCAGCTCGGCGGAGATCTCTCCCGCCGCGTCGGACAGTGCCTCGAGCAGCACCAGCCGGGCTGCGGCGTCGAGCGGGGCGGTCAGACGGCCGGCGAGGTCTCGCGCCTCGTCACCGCCCGCCGCGGCTGCGGTCGCCAGCTGCTGCTGCAGCTGGTCGACGTATCGGGTCAGGTCCATGGCTCCACTATGACACCACTGTGGTGTCACCGCAAGAGGTTTGGTGTCATCAGTTGCCACGAGGTGGTGTCAGACCTCCGCTGCGCCGCGAGCGACCCCGCTCCGGCACCCCGGCGACGTTGTCTTTTCGTGCAGCCTCGGCCGGGCAGGAATCTCGACCGCTCGACGCGCGTCAGTGCGGCTCAGCAGGAAGAACCAGCGGGGGCGGAGCGGTGACCGCCGAGCGCGCGTCGATCCCGCGGAGCGGGGACCACGAAAAAAGAGAACGTCCTCGGCGCGAGCACCTCACCAGCTCGCCCGCCCTCGGGCGGGCCACGGCGGCTAGCGTGGGGCCGTGACCCCGCATCCTGAGGAAGCGCCCGAGCGCGGCGTCCGCCTGTTCGACGACGTCCGACCGGACGAGGCGGACCGCGCGTACCTGCCGGGCATGAGCAGCGCGTGGAAGATGCCCTGGTACGACGTGCAGAGCTGGTGGCGCCGGGCCGGCCGCCTCCACCGCCGGACGGTCGAGCTGGCCGGCGTCACGCCGGGGCAGCACGTGCTCGACGTCGGCTGCGGCACGGGCAACCTCGCCCTCACCGTGCTGAAGGAGGTGCCGGACGCCCACGTCACCGGCGTCGACCCGGACGGCTCCGCACTGAGCCGGGCGGCTCGCAAGGCGCGCCGGCGTCGGGTCGGGCGCCGGGGCTCCCTGACCCTCGTGCGCGGCTTCGCTGACCGGCTGCCCGCCGCGGACGGCAGCGTGGACCACGTCGTCTCGTCGCTCGCGCTGCACCACGTCCCGCTCGACGAGAAGCGCCGGTTCGCCGCTGAGCTCGTGCGGGTCCTGCGACCGGGCGGGCTCGTCACGGTCGCCGACCTCGACGCCCCCGGCGGGCACGGCCACGGCAGTGGGCACGGCCACCCGCACGGCGACGGTCACGACCACGGAGGCCACCGGCGCCGTGAGATCGGCGTGAACCAGCACCGCGAGGACAACGCCGACGGCGGCATCCAGCGGCTGCTGACCGACGCCGGTCTCGTCGACGCCCGCGAGGCGGCGCGCGCCACGTTCATGGACACGCCCGTGCTGTGGGTGCAGGCGCGGCGTCCCTGACCCGGCAGCCCCGGGTCAGCCGGCGTGCTGCGGCGCGAACTGCGACAGCACCAGTTCCGCACCGAACGGGTCACGCACCGTGGCCGCCCGCACCCACTCGTTGACCTCGGTCGACACCACGGTGCCGCCGGCGTCCGTCGCGGCGTCGGCCGCCGCGTCCCGGTCGGCGACGGCGAAGGCGATCGACCAGCGTGCGGCCCCGTCCGTGCGCTCCACGCCGGCGACGGCGTCGGCGAACCCCGGCGGGGTGAAGCCGGCCTGACGCTCGTAGATGTCCGGGTCCGAGGTCGCGGCGAGGTGGTCGCCGTAGCCGGGCACGCGCACCATCCCGGCCGCGAGCGCCGGGTCGTGCTCCCAGCCGAGCAACGGCCCGTAGAACGCGAGCGCGCGCTCCGGGTCGGGCGTCACGAGGTTGCTGAAGTTCCACGTGCCCGGCGCGTTCACCACCTGGGCGCCGAGCCGGGTCCCCGCCTGCCACAGCCTGCCCAGCGCGCCCTGGGGGTCGAGGAAGCGGACCATCGTGCCCGCCACGGCGCCGGGCGGACCGACCGCCTCGGGCGGCGTCACGACCTGCCCGCCCAGCGCCGCGACCTGCTGCGCGGCCGCCTCGGCGTCGTCCACCGCGAGGTAGGTGTTCCACGCCGGAGCAGCGTCCGCGGCGACCGCGGGGTCGGGCGTCGCGAACGCCGCGACGGCGGTCGCGTCCGTGCCGTCGAGCGACGCCACCACGTAGCGGCCCGGGGCGCCGGGCGGCAGCTTCTCGGTGAAGGACCAGCCGAACAGCGCGCCGTAGAACGCGAGCGCCGCGTCGACGTCGGCGACCTCCAGGTCGATCCAGCTCGGGACACCGTGCGGGTAGGTGTGCTGCGTCATGAGCCCACCCTGCTCCTTGCCCCCGACACGAGCAGGACGCGGGCACCGAACGTTCATCCACAGGTCCCCGCGAGCCTCTTCCCCGCGAGCTCTCCGCTCCCTACCGTGGCGACATGACCCCTCGTCGTGGTGCCCTCCGTCACCCGTTCGTCGCCGCCGCGGCCGCGCTCGCCGTCGGGGCGAGCCTGGCCGTCACCCCGCTCGCCGCAGGCGCCCACGGCAAGCCGCACGGCGGGCATGCGCAGCGCGACACGCTCCGCGTCGCGACCTACAACCTGTCGCTCAACCGTGCGACGGAGGGCGAGCTGCGGTCGGACCTGTCCACCGGCGACGACGCGCAGGCCCGCACGGTGGCGGAGGTGATCCAGCGCGCGAACCCGGACGTCGTGCTGCTCAACGAGTTCGACTACGACGCCGCGCACGCGAGCGTGGACCTCTTCCGCGAGCACTACCTCGAGGTGTCCCAGCAGGGTGCGGCTCCGGTGCGCTACCGCTACGCGTACACCGCGCCGTCGAACACGGGCGTCCCGAGCGGCTTCGACCTCGACAACTCGGGCACGGTGGGCGGCGGCAACGACGCGTTCGGCTTCGGCGAGTTCGAGGGGCAGTACGGCATGGTCGTGCTGTCGAAGTACCCGATCGACACGAGGCAGGTGCGCACGTTCCAGCACTTCCCGTGGAAGGACATGCCGGGAGCCCTCCTGCCCGACGACCCGGCCACCGCCGAGCCGGCCGACTGGTACTCGCCGGAGGAGCTCGACGTCGTCCGGCTGTCCAGCAAGTCGCACTGGGACGTGCCCGTGCGCGTCGGGAAGCGCACCGTGCACGTGCTGGCCGCGCACCCCACCCCGCCCACGTTCGACGGCCCGGAGGACCGCAACGGCCGGCGCAACCACGACGAGATCCGCTTCTGGGCCGACTACGTCACCCCCGGCCGTGCCTCGCAGTACATCTACGACGACCGCGGCGGGCACGGCGGCCTCCGGCCGGGCGAGCGCTTCGTGATCCTCGGCGACCAGAACGCCGACCCGCTCGACGGGGACTCGGTGGACGCCGCGGTCGACCAGCTCCTCGACCACCCGCGCATCACCGACCCGCGGCCGACCTCCGCCGGCGCGGTCGAGGCGGCGGCGCTCCAGGGTGGCGCCAACGCGACGCACCAGGGGGACCCGGCCCTCGACACGGCCGATTTCGCGGACACGACGCCCGGCAACCTGCGGGCCGACTACGTGCTGCCCTCGAAGAACCTGCGGGTCCGCGACGCGGGGGTGTTCTGGCCGGTCCAGGCCGACCCGCTGTCGCGGCTCACCGGCGTCTACCCGTTCCCCTCGAGCGACCACCGGCTCGTCTGGGTGGACCTGGCGGCCCGCTGACGGTCGCCCGCGACGACCATCGCAGGCCGCTGACCTGGGCATCCATCCCGATTTTCTCACCCGCTGCGACCTGGCCTGCGTGTGGCGACCGCCCGCGGGTCGGGTGCAGGGTGGGGAGTGCTGTGCTCACCGCCGAGCGTGACGTGCTCGCCGAGCGCAGACCTCCGGTCGGCAGGCGCTGACCGCACGGCACCGCCGTCCGCGGCGTGCGCCACGTCGTCCCCCGGACGACCCGCCTCCCCGCTCGGCACACTGGAGCACCCATGAGACGCGCGACCACCGCGGTGGCTGCAGCAGCGACGGCGCTGCTGCTCGCCGCGAGCCCCGCCGCCGCCCACGGCGGCAAACCCTCCCCGAGACCACCGACCGTCACGGACGTGGCCACCGGCCTCGTCAGCCCCCTGAGCGCCGCGGTCGGCGCGAGGGGCACCTCGTACGTCACGCAGAACTTCGCCGGCCTGCTCACCGAGGTGGACCGGCACGGCGACACCTCGGTCCTGTATGCGTCGGCGAACGGCGAGGAGGTGGGCGGGGTCTCCTTCCGGGACCGGCACCGGGACCGCACGCTCACCTTCACCGAGACCCTCATCGACGAAGAGACAGGACCGGTGGCGTCCAGCATCAAGACGCTGCGGCTCGACCGCTGGGGCAACCCGGCCGGGCCGGCCCGCACCCTCGCCGACGTCCGGGCGTACGAGAACGCGAACAACCCGGACGGCGACGTCACCTACGGGTTCCGCGACGTCGACCAGGCCTGCCTGGACCAGGCGCCGCCGGACGGCATCCCCGTCCGGTACGAAGGCATCCAGGACTCCCACCCGTACGCCACCACGCGTGGGTGGGGCACCACGTTCGTCGCCGACGCGGGCATGAACGCGATCCTGTCGGTGAGCGACCGGGGCCGCGTGCGGACCGTGGCGGTCCTGCCCGCGCAGCCTGCCGTGGTCACGGCCGACGCGGCGGAGATGTTCGGCCTGCCGGACTGCGTCGTCGGTGAGACGTACTGGTTCGAGCCCGTGCCGACGGACGTCGAGGTCGGCCCGTGGGGCCAGCTGTACGTGACGACGCTCCCGGGCGGCCCGGAGGACGCCAGCCTCGGGGCGCGTGGCGCGGCCTACCGGGTGAACCCGTGGACGGGCTCGGCGCGGAAGATCGGGGGCGGCTTCCTCGGCTCCACGAACCTCGCCGTGTCGCCGCGCGGGGACGTCTACGTCTCCGAGCTCTTCGGCGGCAAGATCACGCAGCTGACCCGCTGGGGCAACCGCACCGTCGTCGAGACCGCCCTGCCGGGCGCGCTGGAGTGGAACCACGGCGACCTGCTGGCCACGACGAACGTGCTGCCCGGTGAGGACGGACCTCCCGACGGCCACCTCGTCCGCATCGACCTGCCCAGGTCGCACTGGCACGGCCGCTGACCCCCACCGATCGCGTTGTGGGTACGAAACTGGCGGGAATTCGGTCACGAATTCCCGCCAGTTTC
>NZ_JBSHCR010000104.1:0-9418 GCF_053615895.1 Isoptericola sp. NPDC055881 | reverse complement strand
GGTGCCGGTCGATCGACCGGCACCGGGGCCCTGCACGTCACCCGGATCAGTCCAGGTAGTCCCGCAGGACCTGGGACCGGCTGGGGTGGCGCAGCTTCGACATCGTCTTGGACTCGATCTGACGGATCCGCTCGCGCGTCACGCCGTAGACCTTGCCGATCTCGTCGAGCGTCTTCGGCTGGCCGTCCTGGAGACCGAAACGCATCGAGACGACGCCCGCCTCGCGCTCGGACAGGGTGTCGAGCACCTGGTGCAGCTGCTCCTGCAGCAGCGTGAAGCTCACGGCGTCGGCCGGGACGACGGCCTCGGAGTCCTCGATGAGGTCACCGAACTCGCTGTCGCCGTCCTCGCCCAGCGGGGTGTGCAGCGAGATGGGCTCGCGACCGTACTTCTGGACCTCGACCACCTTCTCGGGGGTCATGTCCAGCTCCTTGGCCAGCTCCTCCGGGGTG
Source organism: Isoptericola sp. NPDC055881 (assembly GCF_053615895.1). Classification (NCBI taxonomy): domain Bacteria; kingdom Bacillati; phylum Actinomycetota; class Actinomycetes; order Micrococcales; family Promicromonosporaceae; genus Isoptericola; species Isoptericola sp. NPDC055881. The sequence goes on along the minus strand of NZ_JBSHCR010000104.1, from coordinate 8,966 downwards.
GGCTCGCGGCCCAGGTCCTGGAGCATCTGGCGCTGGACGCGGGCCAGCTTGTTGATGACCTCGACCATGTGCACCGGGATGCGGATGGTGCGGGCCTGGTCGGCCATGGCGCGCGTGATCGCCTGCCGGATCCACCACGTGGCGTACGTCGAGAACTTGTAGCCCTTGGTGTAGTCGAACTTCTCGACCGCGCGGATGAGACCGAGGTTGCCCTCCTGGATCAGGTCCAGGAACAGCATGCCGCGGCCGGTGTAACGCTTGGCCAGCGAGACGACGAGCCGGAGGTTCGCCTCGAGCAGGTGGTTCTTGGCGCGCTTGCCGTCGTGCGCGATCCACCGCAGGTCGCGGTACATCCGACGCTCGTCGGCGCTCGCCTTCGTCTTGTCGTAGTCGGCGTAGTCCTTGGAGAGCCGCTCCTCGGCGAACAGGCCGGCCTCGATGCGCTTCGCGAGCTCGACCTCCTGCTCCGCGTTCAGCAGCGCGACCTTGCCGATCTGCTTCAGGTAGTCCTTGACCGGGTCGGCGGTGGCGCCGGCGGTGACGACCTGCTGCGCGGGCTGGTCGTCGTCGTCGGTGTCGGAGACGACGAAGCCCGTCTCCTCGTCCTCGCCCTTGCCGTCCTTGCCGGCAGCGGTCCTGGCGCTCTTGGTGGAGCGCTCGGTCGTCTCGGTCTCCTGCTCGTCGTCGGCCACGTCGGTCGCGTCCTCGTCGAGCTCGACGTCCTCGATGTCGTCCGGGCCGGGCTCGTCCTTCGACGCCGCCTTGCGCCCGCGCGTCGTCTTCGGGCCCTTGGCCGCGGTGCCGGAGGCCGACTTCGACGCGGCCGAGCGCGCCGCGGGCTTCTTGGCCGCGGCTGCGGTCTCGTCCGGCTCCTCGTCGGCCGCCGGCTTGGCGGACGCCGACTTCACCGTGGAGGTCTTGACCGCCCCGGACCGGGCCGCCGGCGCCTTGGCGCGCGTCGCGGTGCTCCGGCTCGTGCTGGCGGCGGCGACCTTGGCGGCCGTGGGCACGCCGATCTCGACGCCTGCGGTCGCGAGGGCGCGCAGGACAGCCTTCAGGCGCTTCGGGTCCGCCACCGCCGCGTCCTCGCAGGCAGCACGGAAACTCTCGGCGTCGACCCGGCCGTCGGCGGTGCCTCGAGCGAGCAGGCCCTGCAGGGCAGGGTGCTCGAACTCGCGGGGAAGTGCAGGGTTCTGCGCAGTGGACGCCACAAACCGACCTTTCGGCATTCGAGGGGACGGTGCACCGCCGTCAAGGCCTCCGACTCGGACTGTCGTGGCTCAGGCGGACATCTCTATTGTACCGGCGACATCCGCGACGGTGGGGCACCACAGGCTCCCGCGCCCGCTCGGGTACCCACGTCGTCCGGTCTCCGGTGCTGGCTCAACGCGCGAGACGCCACGAAGATTCCCGCCGTACCGCGGGGAACACCGGGAACGGCTCGACGGGTGTGGCACGGCGCGCACGGGCCCGACGGTCACGAGCGTCACACCCACAGGCACACCCACCGGCGTGGCGGCGCGAGGCGGAGTCACGGCTTCACCGCCAGCACGGGGCACGGAGCCTCCAGCAGGATCCGCTGCGCGCCCGAACCCAGGATGAGCTTGCCCACGGGGCTGCGCCGGCGCAGTCCCACGACGATCAGCTCGGCGCCCGCCTCCTGGGCGGTCCGCACCAGGTCGTCCGCGAGGTCCCCGGTACCGGCGACGACGGAGTACGGGAGGCCGTCGGCCGCCAGGTCCTCCTCGAGCGTCTGCCGCTCGGCGCCTCCGTCACCCTTGGACGCGACGACCGTGAGCGGGACCGACCGCTCGCGTGCCTCACGCTTCGCTGCGGCGAGTGCCGCCTGTCCCTCGGCCGTGCTCAGGAGTCCGACGACGATCGCCATGGGGGCACGCTACCCGACACCGGTGCCGGTCACCGGCCCGGCCGCAGCCACCGTCCGATCACGAGCCGGTCACGGTCCGGTCTCCGTGCGTTCGGGCGGATTCGGGCTCGTGCCGCCCGGCGGGGCGACCCAGCCCGGCGGCACCGCCGCCTGGAGCACACCGGCGAGGAGCGCGGCGAGCCGGTGCGACGGATCCTGCCGCAGGGCCTCGCGCACCCGCCGCCCGGCGAGGCAGCCGTCACCGCGCCACCACGCGAGGAACCCCAGCAGCGCGAGCGGTGCCGCGTGCCACCGGCGTGGCGCCCCGCCGACCACCTGCTCGAGAACCAGGCGGGCGGCGTCCGCGGTCGCTGCGTCGGGCGGCACGCCCACCCGCGGGTCCACGACCCGGGCGATCGCCCGGGCGGTCGCCACCTCCACGTCGGCCGCCGGCCCGGCGCCGCCGTCCACCTCGACGTCACCGGTCCCGCCGGGACACGCGGTGCCGACGGTCCTGGCCGCCGCCTCGCGCCCGCCGGGCACGAGCGACAGGAGCACGGCGTCCCGCACCGGGACGTCCGCGAGCGCCGCCGCGAGCCGACCGAGGCGCGCGGGCGGCAGCGCCACCTCGCCCGGGAGGTGATCGTGCTGCTCGGCGGCCGCCTGACGCAGCAGCGCGCACCACGCGTCGTAGGACCCTTCCCGCCAGCGGACGGTGGCGCGGTCCGGCGAGCCGTCGTTCCGGGCGGCGAGCCGGGCACGCTCGGCGCGGGCGGCCGCCTTCGCCACCCGGTCGCGCAGGGTGGCGGACGGACGCCGGATGCGGTGGGCCTCCTGCTCCGAGGGCGCGACCGCACGCCCCGCGACGACGAAGGCTGCGCCGACCTCGCCGTGCTCGAGCTCGCCCAGAGGTCGGCCCTGCGGAGGGCAGCAGGCCGGTTCGGCGCAGTCGAGCCCGCGGTACCCGTCCGGACCGACGAGCCACGCCTCCACGTCGGCGGGCGGGTCCAGCACCTCCTCGAGGGCGGACACCATGACCCGGGCGTCCGCCCGCACCGTCGCCGCGGGCCGCGCCGTGCACACGACCACGACCGCGAGGCACGTCCCGGCCCTCGCGGCGGCACGGGCGACCGCGCGAGCCTCCGGCGCCGGTCCCCCGGGGTCGCCGAGCGGTGTGCGCGCGACGAGGCCGACCTGCCCCTCGCGGGTCACGCAGGCGACGACGCAGCACTCCCGTGGCCGGAAGCCGAGCAGGTAGGGCACGGCGGCGAGCAGGTCCCGGGACGAGCGGAGGACGACGGGCAGGTCGAACGGGGAGTCGGGCTCCCCGGAACGAGAGGTGGCGTAGGCGGCTTCCATGACCCGATCCCATCCGACCAGGGCCGCGCGGAGGTGCGGCGAGTCGTCCCTTGTGGACGGCGCGTCCTTGGGGGCATGATCCCGTCCCCGAACCGCGGGGGCACGTCCTCGCCCCGGCATCCCGTCGAGTGGTCCACGGGCTCGTCGGCCCACGGCACGTGGGCCGCTACGGTGGTCGCCGTGCCTACGCTCCTCCGCCCGACGCACCGTCGTCCTGCTCCCGCCGCGCGGGCCCGCACCGCCGTCGTGACGCTCGCCGCCCTCCTGGCGGTGTCCGGGTGCGGGGTGCTCGGCGGCGGCGGCGGCGCCCCGGGCGACGAGGTGTCCGCGACCGGCGAGGACGGCTCGGGCGTCGGGCTGCGCGGCGCGGACGACCCTGCTGCGACGCCCAGCCCCGACCCGGGCTCCGCGGCGGCGCTGCCCACGTTCGACCCCGACACGGCGGTGGGGGGCTACGCCCCCGGGTTCCCGGAGAAGCTGCTCGGTGCCCCGCAGGACGCCACGGTGCTCGCCAGCTCCGCGACGCCCGACAAGGGGTCCCTCACCGACGTGACCCTCAACCTCAGCACGCCGCGCAGCACCCAGGAGGTCATCGACCAGCTCGCCAAGCGCCTGCGCAAGGCGGGCTTCACCGAGTCCGAGTCGGGGACGTTCACCGGGCTCACCGCCCAGACCACGTTCGGCCGCGAGACCACGCCGGGGAAGAAGAAGGGCGCGCGGGACTCAGACCCGGTCATGGAGTCGGTCACGGTCGGCGTGCTCGACGACGGCGAACGCCGCCTGGTGACCGTGAGCGGCTCGGTCGTCGTCGGCTGAACGGCTGCGGCCCACGTCCCGGTGGCGGACGCATAGGCTGTCGACATGCCCACCGCACCCTCCGTCGTCGACCTCGAGAACCTCCGCCACGACGTCGACGCCCGGGTCGAGCAGCACCTCGCCGACCTGGCAGCAGAGGTGGCGGCGATCGGGGCCCCGGCCACCGCGCTGACCGACCAGGCCGGGGTCCTGCTGCGCGGCGGGAAGCGGCTGCGGGCGGCGTTCTGCTACTGGTCCTTCCGGGCGCACGGGGGTGCGGCCGAAGGGCCGGAGCGCGACGCCGTCGTCCGCACCGGTGCCGCGCTCGAGCTGTTCCAGGCCGCCGCCCTCCTGCACGACGACGTCATGGACGCCTCCGACACGCGCCGTGGCGAGCCGACCGCGCACCGCGCGTTCGAGGCGCGCCACGCCGCCTCGGGCTGGACCGGCTCCGCGGAGCGGTTCGGCACGGCGGCCGCCATCCTGCTGGGCGACCTGTGCCTGGTGGCGTGCCAGCGGGAGATCGCCGACGCGGCCGCGGCCCTGCCGGACGACCGTGCCGCGGAGGCACGTGGCCTGTTCGACGCGATGCAGACCGAGGTCGTCGTCGGGCAGTACCTCGACGTGCTCGTGCAGGCCGAGGCGTGGGGCCTCGATCCCGTCGCCGACGAGGCCCGCGCCCGGGCGGTCCTGCGGGCCAAGTCGGCCCGCTACTCGGTGGAGCGCCCGCTCGTGCTGGGCGCGCTGCTCGCCGGTGCCGGCCCTGCTCGCGTGGACGCGATCTCTGCGGCGGGCCTGCCGCTCGGCGAGGCCTTCCAGCTGCGTGACGACGTGCTCGGCGTGTTCGGCGATCCCTCGGTGACGGGAAAGCCCGCGGGGGACGACCTGCGCGAGGGCAAGCGCACCGTCCTGGTGGCCCGCACGATGGCGGCCGCGAGCCCGGCCGACCGCGACCTCGTCGTCGCGCGGCTCGGTGACCCTGCCCTCGACGCCGCGACGGTCGAGCGGCTGCGGGGCGTCATCGCGGGCTCCGGGGCGCTGGACGGCGTGGAGACGCTGATCGACACCCTGGCGGACGACGCGCTCGCCGCGCTCTCCGACGCGGAGCTCGCCGAGCCCGGACGCACCGTCCTGCTGGACCTCGCGCGCGCCGCCGTCGACCGCGCGGCCTGAGACGCCGCCCGAGGCCGAGGCCGCAGGGGGCAGCGGCCGGCGACCGCTCCCCCCGGCCGGTCAGAGCAGCGCCTGGGCGACCCGGCGCACCTGAGCGCGACGTCCGGCCCGCAGCTCCGCGATGGGCGCGTTCCCGATCGACGGCTCGGTCTCGAACAGCCAGCGCAGGATCGCCGGGTCGTCGAGCCCCACGTCGGACAGCACCAGCACCGTGCCGCGCAACGTCGGGAGGACGTGCGGCGCGTCGCCGTCGGTGACGAGGAACGCGGCGGGCACCTGCAGCGTGTGCCGTTCGCCCCGCCTGATCCCGACGAGCGTCCGGTCATCGACCAGCCCCCGCACCTTGCTCACCGCGATACCGAGCGCCTCCGCGACGTCGGGCAGGGTCAGCCACTCGTCCACGAGGGAGTCGAGCGCGGCCCGGTCCTCGGCGCGGTCGTCGGTTCGGTCGTCGGTACGGTCGTCGTCGCGCTCGCCAGAGGTGCCGGGCACGGGGGGTGCGGTGTCGTTCACGCGGCAAGCCTACGGGCCGCCCGATGCGGCCGCCCCTACACTCGTCGCGTGGCCATCGCGACGACCGACCCGATGCTCGGCCGCCTGGTCGACGGGCGGTACGAGATCGTCGCGCGCGTCGCGCGCGGGGGCATGGCCACCGTCTACCGGGCCACCGACCGGCGCCTCGACCGGGAGGTGGCGGTCAAGGTGATGCACCCCCACCTGGCCGACGGCGTGGACGGCGCCGCGTTCGTGTCCCGGTTCCGGCGGGAGGCGCGCGCCGCGGCGCGTCTCACCCACCCGGGCGTCGTCGCGGTCTACGACCAGGGCGTCGACGAGGACACCAGCTATCTCGCGATGGAGTACGTGCCGGGCACGAACCTGCGCCGTGAGCTGCACGACGCGGGCGCCCTGACGCTCGACCGCACCCTCGACGTCCTCGCGCAGGTGCTGGCCGCCCTCGCGGCTGCCCACCGCAAGGGCCTCGTGCACCGCGACGTCAAGCCCGAGAACGTGCTCGTGGTCGGCGACGGGGACGTACCGGCGGGCGGCCGGGTGAAGGTCGCGGACTTCGGTCTGGCACGGGCGGTGACAGAGGTCACCACGACCACGACGGGCACGGTCCTCGGCACCGTCGCCTACCTCGCCCCCGAGGTCGTCACCAGCGGCCGCTGCGACGCCCGCACCGACGTGTACGCCGTCGGGGTGCTCGCGTACGAGCTCGTGACCGGTACCCTCCCCTACCCGGGCGAGACGCCGATCCAGGTGGCCTTCCACCACGTGCACGAGGACCACCCCGCCCCGTCCGAGCGCGTCGAGTGGCTCACCGAGGGATTCGACGCGCTGGTCGCGTCGTTCACGGCGCGCGACCCGCAGCACCGGCCGCCGGACGCCGGGGCGGCGCTCGAGGCCCTCGAGGCCTTGCGCGCGTCGATCGCCCCCGACCTGCTGGCCCGGCGGGCAGAGCCGCCGGTCGAGACGCCCGCCGACGACGCGCCCGAGCGCGACCCGGGCGCCGACGGCACCGAGGGCACCGACGCGGTCGACGAGATCCCCACGGCGTTCTTCCAGGAGGTGTCCGCGAGCGCGCCCTCCCAGCCCACCGATCGGCTCGTCGAGCAGCCCACCGAGGCCTACCGGCGTCCGTCGCGCCGTCGGCGCGCGATCGCGTGGACGCTCACCCTGCTGCTCGTGCTCGGCGGAGGCGGGCTCGGCACCTGGTGGTGGTTCGCCGACGGCCCCGGGGCATGGACGTCGGTCCCGTCCGGCGTGGCGGGGGTGCCGGCCGACGACGCCCGCACCACTCTGGAGCGGGCCGGCCTGGACACCACGTCCACCCAGGCGTTCGACGACGACGTCCCGGTGGGTTCCGTCGTGACGACGGTCCCTGCCCCGGGCGACCGCGTGCGCACCGACGGGACGGTCGAGCTCGTCGTCTCGCGGGGCGTGCAGATGCTCACCGTCCCTCACGACCTCGTGGGTGCGGGCCGCAAGCAGGCGACCGCCGCGCTGAAGCGTGCGGGGTTCACGGTCGGTGCGCCCCAGCGTGCGTACGACGACGAGGCCGACCGTGGCACCGTCCTCGACGTGTCGGTCGGCGAGGGCACGCGCCAGCGGCACGACACGGTCGTGACGCTGACCGTCTCCGACGGCCCTGCCCCGGTGCAGGTGCCGCAGGAGGTCGGCAAGGAGAAGGACGCCGCCGTCGCCGACCTCGAGGCGCTCGGGCTCGTGGTGACGATCGGCGACCCGGAGTACGACGAGGACGTGCCGAAGGGGCACGTGCTGGCGCAGGACCCCGAGCAGGGCGCGACGGCGCACCGCACGGACACCGTCACCCTGACGATCTCCCTGGGTCCGCCGCTGGTCGAGGTGCCGGACGTCGTCGGCAAGCGGACCGGACCAGCCCGAGCGGCGCTCGAGAGGGCCGGTTTCCGCGTCGAGGAGAACGCCTACCTGGGAGGCCTGCTCGACACCGTGCGGTTCCAGGACACGACCGGCACGGCCCCGAAGGGCAGCACCGTCACGCTGACCGTCTGGTAGCGGCTCCCGTCACCGGCCGGTGAGCATCTCGGCGACGCGGAAGGCCATCTCGAGCGACTGCTGGTGGTTGAGGCGCGGGTCCACCAGCGTCTCGTATCGCAGCGCCAGGCCGGCGTCGTCGATCTCCTCGCTGCCGCCGAGCACCTCGGTGACGTCGTCGCCGGTGAGCTCCATGTGCAGGCCGCCCGGCACGGTGCCCAGCGCCCGGTGCACCTCGAAGAAGCCGGTGACCTCGTCGAGGACGTCGGAGAAGCGGCGCGTCTTGTAGCCGCTCTCCGACGTGATGGTGTTGCCGTGCATCGGGTCCGTCACCCACGTGACGGACACGCCTGCGGCGGTGACCTTCTCCACCACGTCGGGCAGCACGTCACGCACCTTGCCGGCCCCCATCCGGGTCACGAAGGTCAGCCGACCCGGCGTGTTGCGCGGGTTGAGCCGCGCCGCGAGGTCGAGCGCCGCGTCGGGCGACGTCGTCGGGCCCAGCTTGACGCCGATCGGGTTGGCCACCCGCGACAGGAACTCGACGTGCGCGCCGTCCAGCTGGCGGGTGCGCTCCCCGATCCACAGGAAGTGGGCCGACGTCGCGTACGCCTCGCCCGTGCGGGCGTCCACCCGGGTGAGGGCGCGCTCGTAGTCGAGGATGAGCGCCTCGTGGCTGAGGTAGAACTCGACAGAGCGCAGCGCGTCGAAGTCTGCCCCGCAGGCCTCCATGAAGCGGATCGCCCGGTCGATCTCCGAGGCGGTGCGCTCGTACCGGGAGTAGGCCGGGTTGCGCATGAAGCCCCGGTTCCACTCGTGCACGCGCCGCAGGTCGGCGTGACCGCCCTGGGTGAAGGCGCGCACGACGTTGGCCGTCGCCGACGAGATCCGGTACGCCTGCTCGAGGCGCACCGGGTCCGGCGTGCGGGACGCGGGGGTGAACTCGTGCCCGTTGACCATGTCGCCGCGGTACGCGGGCAGGGTCACGCCGTCGCGGGTCTCGAGGTCCGACGACCGGGGCTTGGCGTACTGCCCCGCGAGCCGTCCCATCTTGACGACGGGCGTGCTCGCGCCGTGCGTGAGGACCACGGCCATCTGCAGGATGGTGCGGACCTTGTTGCGGATCCGGGTCGCGTTCGCGTCGGCGAACGTCTCCGCGCAGTCACCGCCCTGCAGGAGGAACGCCTCGCCCCGGCCGGGCGCCCGCCCCGCCCCCCCCGGCCCCCCCCCCCCCCCCCCCCCACCCCCCCCCCCC
>NZ_JBSHCR010000103.1:0-9960 GCF_053615895.1 Isoptericola sp. NPDC055881 | reverse complement strand
CGAGTTCTACAACACCCGACGCCGCCACCAAGCCCTCGGCGGCCTCCCACCGACCAGCCGGCTGTAACCAACGTCGTGACCGGGTACACCTAGGCCGGGGGCACGTTGACGTTGCCCCGGAAGAGGTTCTGCGGGTCGTAGTGCCGCTTGATCTGCCGGAGCCGCTCCCACGTCGCACCGGGGTACGCGGCCCGGGCAGTGTCGATCCCGCCGTCGAGAGCGAAGTTCACGTAGGCGCCGTCGGCCTGCCGCAGCCGGCCGGCGAGCGCGTCGACCCACGACGCGTAGCCGCGGGCCGTCGCCGCGTCGGGCCCCACGGCCGCGACGTTGCCGACCACCCGTGCGGCGCGGTGCGCGTACGCCGTCGCGTCGGACGGGACGGCGGCCACCGCGCCGCCGAGCACGCGCAGCTGCGCGGCGCGCATCATCGCGTCGGACGACGCGAGCTGTTCCACGAGGTGCGCGGCCGCGGCCTCGTCGACGCCGTCGGCGAAGAACGTCCGGCCGGTCGCGACCATCGGGCCGCCCGCGGGGCCGCCCTCGAGCAGGCTCGGGTACGCGGCGGGCCGCAGGCCGTCCAGCAGCGCGCCGCCGGCCCGCGCGGCGACGTCGCGCAGCGGGGCGAGGGCTTCCTCGGCGTCGTCGAGGGGGCCCGACCAGCAGGCGTTCGCCATGACGACGAGGCGCCCGTGCCACTCGGCGGGGATCATCGGCATCGGTGGGGCCGGCATCACCATGACGATGGCCGTGAGACCCGCCGGGGCGGCGTCGGCCGCTGCGACGACGCCCGCGACGCTCTCGGGGGTCGCCGGCATGAGCAGCACGCCGCCGGTCACCTGGGAGACCTCGTGCAGGGCGAACCGGAACCGCGTGACGACGCCGAAGTTGCCTCCGCCGCCACGCAGCGCCCAGAACAGCTCCGGCTCGTGCTCGGCGTCCGTGTGGACCACCTCGCCGTCGGCGGTGACCACCTCCGCACCCACCAGGCTGTCGATCGTCATGCCGAGCGACCGGGACAGGAGCCCGACGCCGCCGCCGAGCGTGATCCCGCCGACGCCCACCGTGCCGGTGTCACCGAACGGTGTCGCGAGGCCGTGCTCGCCCGCAGCGCGCGAGTAGGCACCGGCGGTGATCCCGCCGCCTGCCCACGCCGTGCGTCCCTCGACGTCGAGCTCGAGGTGGTCGAGCGCCCGCAGGTCGAGGGTGACGGCCCCGTCGCCCGCGCCCAGGCCGTAGACCGAGTGGCCGCCCGAGCGGACCGAGACGTGCGCGCCGGCGTCACGCGCGAAGCGCACCGCGCGGGCCACGTCGGCCGTGTCGGCCGGGCGCACGATCGCGGCCGGCCGATGCTCCACGCCACCGGGCTCGATGCGGCGGGCTGCGGCGTAGCCCTCGTCGTCCGGCGAGACGACGAGCGAGTCGGCGCCGAGCGCCGTGCGCAGCGCGTCGGCCGAGACGGGGGAGGTGGGCGAGGCGGAGGGGACGGACATCAGGGCTCCCGGGGGCAGTGGGCGGGTGGTCGGACCGACCTGGCGGTCCGACGCTGCGGACGTGCGGGACGCGCGCACCGGTGGTGACCGTCCTGGGACGGAATCCTCATCGGCAGCGTCTCGCACGTCTGACGGGATGGCTGGGGAGGACGTGACCGCCTCCCTCGTCCCCATGCTCGGACCTGAACTAGGGTTGAGGTCAACGGGGAAGCTACGAACGGTGCCGGGAGGTGCGGGCGTGCCGGGTCAGGTCGTCGAGAAGGTCCCGTGGGACCACGTCGAGCTGTCGGTCGGAGAGGTCGCCGCCCGCAGCGGGGTCACGGTGTCCGCCCTGCACTTCTACGAGCGCCAGGGCCTGATCTCCAGCCGCCGGACCACGGGCAACCAGCGGCGCTACCGCCGCGACGTCCTGCGCCGGGTGGCGTTCATCCGGGTCTCGCAGCGGGTCGGCATCCCCCTCGCGCGGATCGGCGCCGCCCTGGACACCCTGCCCGCCGACCGCGCGCCTAACGTGCGCGACTGGGAGCGGCTGTCCACGGCGTGGCGGGCCGACCTGGACGTGCGCATCGAGCAGCTGGAGCACCTGCGGGACGATCTCACCGACTGCATCGGGTGCGGCTGCCTCTCGCTCAGCCGGTGCGTGCTGGCGAACCCGCACGACGCGCTCGGCGACGACGGCCCCGGTCCCCGCCGGCTCCTGGTGGCGCCGGCGGCGGACGACGACGGCCCCTGAGCGGGGCGGACGGCCGGGACACGCGGGTGACCGCCGCCGTACCCTCGGGGCCATGACACACGTCCTCGTCCTCAACGGTCCCAACCTCGGCCGGCTCGGCGTGCGCGAGCCGGAGATCTACGGTCACGCGTCCATGACGGACCTGGAGCGTGAGGCCGCGACGTGGGGGAGCGACCTGGGCGTCACGGTCGAGGTACGGCAGACGGACGACGAGGCCCGGCTGGTGGGGTGGCTGCACGAGGCGGTGGACTCGCGGGCCCACGTGGTGCTCAACCCGGCGGCGTTCACCCACTACAGCTATGCGCTGCGCGACGCGGCCGCCCAGGTCACCTCCTCGGGCCTGCTGCTGGTGGAGGTGCACCTGTCGAACCCGGCCTCGAGGGAGTCGTTCCGGCACTACTCGGTCGTGGCGGGCATCGCCACCGGGACGGTCGCGGGCTTCGGCTTCGACTCCTATCGTCTGGCGCTGTCCGCGCTGGCCCACAAGCTTCAGGGCTGAATTCCGCGTTCTCAAGCCCGTGGACTAGAGGCGAATCAGGCCTAGAGCCTTGATCTCATGCAAACAAGCGCCTAGCCTTGATTGATGATCGTGGTGACAGCTGACCAGCGGGGGAGCACCGGGGCGCCGGACCGTGTGCCGGAGGCCCTCGCGCTCGTCGCGTCCCGAGCCGGACGCGGGACAGGTGTCGTCCTGCCCTTCGACCGCACCGTGGGGGACGAGATCCAGGGGGTCCTCGCGGCCGACGACGACGGTGCCGCGCTGGCGGTCGACATCGTGCTCGACCTCGTGCGCGATGGCGGCTGGTCCGTCGGGGTCGGGCTCGGCGCCGTGGACCGTCCGCTGCCCGCGGCGTCGCGCGCCGCCTCCGGCCCGGCGTTCGTCCGGGCGCGCGCGGCCGTGGAGCGTGCGAAGCGCCGGGGCCGGGGGAGCGTCCCGCTCGCCGTCGTGGGCGAGGACGAGGAGCCGCGCGCCACGATCGCCGCCGACGCGCAGGCGCTGCTGCACCTGCTGGGCGCGGTCGTGGCGCGCCGGTCCGCCGCCGGGTGGGAGGCGGTCGATACCCTCGTCGCGCAGCGGGGTCCGGCTCCGCAGCGGGCGTCGGCGCAGGTGCTCGGCGTGAGCGAGCAGGCGGTGAGCCAGCGGTTGCGGGCGGCGCTGTGGGCGGAGGAGGCCGCCGCCCGGCCGCTCGCCGCGCGCCTCCTGCGCGCGGCGGGCGCCGACGTGGCGGAGGGTCAGGGACCGACGACGGGCGACGGGGAGGAACGAGAACGGTGAGCTTCGCGATGGTGGCGGCGGCCGTCGGGGTCTGGGTCGGGACGCTGGCGGCGAGCGTCGGCGGCGGTGCCTGGCTGGTCCCATGGGTCCTGCGGCACGCCGAGGGCGAGCCGCAGGCGGCGGCCGAGGCCGTCACCGTCCTGCGCGGGGGCACCTGGATCGGGCTGCTGGAACGGCTGAGCGTCACCGGAGCGCTGCTCGCCGGCTACCCGGAGGGCGTCGCCGTGGTGGTCGCGGTCAAGGGTCTCGGCCGGTTCTCGGAGCTGCGCGAGCACCCGGTGGCGAGCGAGCGGTTCGTCGTGGGGACGCTGGCGTCGCTGGTCTGGTCGGCCGCGCTCGGGATCGCCGGACGCGCGCTCCTCGTCTCGCTGTAGAATGTTCCGGGCTCTCTGCGGCCCCGAACGTCGACTCTCCGTACCCCGACCCCGAGGACGAACAAGAACGTGGCTACCTCCAACGACATCAAGAACGGCACCGTGCTCCGTATCGACGGTCAGCTCTGGTCGATCATCGAGTTCCAGCACGTCAAGCCGGGCAAGGGTGGCGCGTTCGTGCGGACGAAGATGAAGAACGTCCTGTCCGGCAAGGTCGTCGACAAGACCTTCAACGCGGGCATCAAGATCGAGACCGCGAACGTGGACCGCCGCGACTTCCAGTACCTGTACATGGACGGTGCGGACTACGTCTTCATGGACACGGACACGTACGACCAGATCACCGTGCCGGCCGCGACCGTGGGCGACGCGAGCAACTACATGCTCGAGGGCATGAACATCATGGTCGCGTCGAACGACGGCACGCCGCTGTACGTCGAGCTGCCGTCGTCCGTGGTCCTGGAGATCACGTACACGGAGCCCGGCCTCCAGGGCGACCGCTCCACCGGCGGCACCAAGCCGGCCACGCTCGAGACGGGCGCGGAGATCCAGGTCCCGCTGTTCCTCGAGCAGGGCACCAAGGTCAAGGTCGACACGCGTGACGGGTCGTACCTGGGCCGCGTGAACGACTGACGGGCGCCTGCTGACATGGGCGCACGTACCAAGGCACGCAAGCGTGCCGTCGACATCCTCTTCGAGGCCGAGCAGCGCGGGCTGGACCCGCAGGTGCTCGTCGCGGACCGCGTGATCGAGCCGCACACCGAGGCTGCCGTCCCGCAGTACACCGTGGACCTCGTCGAGGGAGTCGTGGCGCACCGCGAGCGCATCGACGAGCTGCTGGCCACCTACTCGCAGGGCTGGACCGTGGACCGCATGCCCGCCGTCGACCGGGCGCTGCTGCGCATCGGCACGTGGGAGCTGCTCTACAACGACGACGTCCCGGACGCCGTCGCGGTGGACGAGGCCGTCGACCTCGCCGGCCAGCTCTCCACGGACGACTCGCCGTCGTTCGTCAACGGCCTCCTGGGCCGCCTCGTCGACATCAAGCCGACGCTGCTCCTCTGAGCCCTCTGCATCGCCGAACAGGCGGTTGCGCACGTATTCGGGCCCGAATACGTGCGCAACCGCCTGTTCGGCGATGCAGAGGGCTCAGAGGAGCAGCGTCGGCTTGATGTCGACGAGGCGGCCCAGGAGGCCGTTGACGAACGACGGCGAGTCGTCCGTGGAGAGCTGGCCGGCGAGGTCGACGGCCTCGTCCACCGCGACGGCGTCCGGGACGTCGTCGTTGTAGAGCAGCTCCCACGTGCCGATGCGCAGCAGCGCCCGGTCGACGGCGGGCATGCGGTCCACGGTCCAGCCCTGCGAGTAGGTGGCCAGCAGCTCGTCGATGCGCTCGCGGTGCGCCACGACTCCCTCGACGAGGTCCACGGTGTACTGCGGGACGGCAGCCTCGGTGTGCGGCTCGATCACGCGGTCCGCGACGAGCACCTGCGGGTCCAGCCCGCGCTGCTCGGCCTCGAAGAGGATGTCGACGGCACGCTTGCGTGCCTTGGTACGTGCGCCCATGTCAGCAGGCGCCCGTCAGTCGTTCACGCGGCCCAGGTACGACCCGTCACGCGTGTCGACCTTGACCTTGGTGCCCTGCTCGAGGAACAGCGGGACCTGGATCTCCGCGCCCGTCTCGAGCGTGGCCGGCTTGGTGCCGCCGGTGGAGCGGTCGCCCTGGAGGCCGGGCTCCGTGTACGTGATCTCCAGGACCACGGACGACGGCAGCTCGACGTACAGCGGCGTGCCGTCGTTCGACGCGACCATGATGTTCATGCCCTCGAGCATGTAGTTGCTCGCGTCGCCCACGGTCGCGGCCGGCACGGTGATCTGGTCGTACGTGTCCGTGTCCATGAAGACGTAGTCCGCACCGTCCATGTACAGGTACTGGAAGTCGCGGCGGTCCACGTTCGCGGTCTCGATCTTGATGCCCGCGTTGAAGGTCTTGTCGACGACCTTGCCGGACAGGACGTTCTTCATCTTCGTCCGCACGAACGCGCCACCCTTGCCCGGCTTGACGTGCTGGAACTCGATGATCGACCAGAGCTGACCGTCGATACGGAGCACGGTGCCGTTCTTGATGTCGTTGGAGGTAGCCACGTTCTTGTTCGTCCTCGGGGTCGGGGTACGGAGAGTCGACGTTCGGGGCCGCAGAGAGCCCGGAACATTCTACAGCGAGACGAGGAGCGCGCGTCCGGCGATCCCGAGCGCGGCCGACCAGACCAGCGACGCCAGCGTCCCCACGACGAACCGCTCGCTCGCCACCGGGTGCTCGCGCAGCTCCGAGAACCGGCCGAGACCCTTGACCGCGACCACCACGGCGACGCCCTCCGGGTAGCCGGCGAGCAGCGCTCCGGTGACGCTCAGCCGTTCCAGCAGCCCGATCCAGGTGCCCCCGCGCAGGACGGTGACGGCCTCGGCCGCCGCCTGCGGCTCGCCCTCGGCGTGCCGCAGGACCCATGGGACCAGCCAGGCACCGCCGCCGACGCTCGCCGCCAGCGTCCCGACCCAGACCCCGACGGCCGCCGCCACCATCGCGAAGCTCACCGTTCTCGTTCCTCCCCGTCGCCCGTCGTCGGTCCCTGACCCTCCGCCACGTCGGCGCCCGCCGCGCGCAGGAGGCGCGCGGCGAGCGGCCGGGCGGCGGCCTCCTCCGCCCACAGCGCCGCCCGCAACCGCTGGCTCACCGCCTGCTCGCTCACGCCGAGCACCTGCGCCGACGCCCGCTGCGGAGCCGGACCCCGCTGCGCGACGAGGGTATCGACCGCCTCCCACCCGGCGGCGGACCGGCGCGCCACGACCGCGCCCAGCAGGTGCAGCAGCGCCTGCGCGTCGGCGGCGATCGTGGCGCGCGGCTCCTCGTCCTCGCCCACGACGGCGAGCGGGACGCTCCCCCGGCCCCGGCGCTTCGCACGCTCCACGGCCGCGCGCGCCCGGACGAACGCCGGGCCGGAGGCGGCGCGCGACGCCGCGGGCAGCGGACGGTCCACGGCGCCGAGCCCGACCCCGACGGACCAGCCGCCATCGCGCACGAGGTCGAGCACGATGTCGACCGCCAGCGCGGCACCGTCGTCGTCGGCCGCGAGGACCCCCTGGATCTCGTCCCCCACGGTGCGGTCGAAGGGCAGGACGACACCTGTCCCGCGTCCGGCTCGGGACGCGACGAGCGCGAGGGCCTCCGGCACACGGTCCGGCGCCCCGGTGCTCCCCCGCTGGTCAGCTGTCACCACGATCATCAATCAAGGCTAGGCGCTTGTTTGCATGAGATCAAGGCTCTAGGCCTGATTCGCCTCTAGTCCACGGGCTTGAGAACGCGGAATTCAGCCCTGAAGCTTGTGGGCCAGCGCGGACAGCGCCAGACGATAGGAGTCGAAGCCGAAGCCCGCGACCGTCCCGGTGGCGATGCCCGCCACGACCGAGTAGTGCCGGAACGACTCCCTCGAGGCCGGGTTCGACAGGTGCACCTCCACCAGCAGCAGGCCCGAGGAGGTGACCTGGGCGGCCGCGTCGCGCAGCGCATAGCTGTAGTGGGTGAACGCCGCCGGGTTGAGCACCACGTGGGCCCGCGAGTCCACCGCCTCGTGCAGCCACCCCACCAGCCGGGCCTCGTCGTCCGTCTGCCGTACCTCGACCGTGACGCCCAGGTCGCTCCCCCACGTCGCGGCCTCACGCTCCAGGTCCGTCATGGACGCGTGACCGTAGATCTCCGGCTCGCGCACGCCGAGCCGGCCGAGGTTGGGACCGTTGAGGACGAGGACGTGTGTCATGGCCCCGAGGGTACGGCGGCGGTCACCCGCGTGTCCCGGCCGTCCGCCCCGCTCAGGGGCCGTCGTCGTCCGCCGCCGGCGCCACCAGGAGCCGGCGGGGACCGGGGCCGTCGTCGCCGAGCGCGTCGTGCGGGTTCGCCAGCACGCACCGGCTGAGCGAGAGGCAGCCGCACCCGATGCAGTCGGTGAGATCGTCCCGCAGGTGCTCCAGCTGCTCGATGCGCACGTCCAGGTCGGCCCGCCACGCCGTGGACAGCCGCTCCCAGTCGCGCACGTTAGGCGCGCGGTCGGCGGGCAGGGTGTCCAGGGCGGCGCCGATCCGCGCGAGGGGGATGCCGACCCGCTGCGAGACCCGGATGAACGCCACCCGGCGCAGGACGTCGCGGCGGTAGCGCCGCTGGTTGCCCGTGGTCCGGCGGCTGGAGATCAGGCCCTGGCGCTCGTAGAAGTGCAGGGCGGACACCGTGACCCCGCTGCGGGCGGCGACCTCTCCGACCGACAGCTCGACGTGGTCCCACGGGACCTTCTCGACGACCTGACCCGGCACGCCCGCACCTCCCGGCACCGTTCGTAGCTTCCCCGTTGACCTCAACCCTAGTTCAGGTCCGAGCATGGGGACGAGGGAGGCGGTCACGTCCTCCCCAGCCATCCCGTCAGACGTGCGAGACGCTGCCGATGAGGATTCCGTCCCAGGACGGTCACCACCGGTGCGCGCGTCCCGCACGTCCGCAGCGTCGGACCGCCAGGTCGGTCCGACCACCCGCCCACTGCCCCCGGGAGCCCTGATGTCCGTCCCCTCCGCCTCGCCCACCTCCCCCGTCTCGGCCGACGCGCTGCGCACGGCGCTCGGCGCCGACTCGCTCGTCGTCTCGCCGGACGACGAGGGCTACGCCGCAGCCCGCCGCATCGAGCCCGGTGGCGTGGAGCATCGGCCGGCCGCGATCGTGCGCCCGGCCGACACGGCCGACGTGGCCCGCGCGGTGCGCTTCGCGCGTGACGCCGGCGCGCACGTCTCGGTCCGCTCGGGCGGCCACTCGGTCTACGGCCTGGGCGCGGGCGACGGGGCCGTCACCCTCGACCTGCGGGCGCTCGACCACCTCGAGCTCGACGTCGAGGGACGCACGGCGTGGGCAGGCGGCGGGATCACCGCCGGTGCCTACTCGCGCGCTGCGGGCGAGCACGGCCTCGCGACACCGTTCGGTGACACCGGCACGGTGGGCGTCGGCGGGATCACGCTCGGCGGCGGCGTCGGGCTCCTGTCCCGGTCGCTCGGCATGACGATCGACAGCCTGGTGGGTGCGGAGGTGGTCACCGCCGACGGCGAGGTGGTCCACACGGACGCCGAGCACGAGCCGGAGCTGTTCTGGGCGCTGCGTGGCGGCGGAGGCAACTTCGGCGTCGTCACGCGGTTCCGGTTCGCCCTGCACGAGGTCTCCCAGGTGACCGGCGGCGTGCTGCTCATGCCGGCGACCCCCGAGAGCGTCGCGGGCGTCGTCGCAGCGGCCGACGCCGCCCCGGCGGGTCTCACGGCCATCGTCATGGTGATGCCGGCCCCACCGATGCCGATGATCCCCGCCGAGTGGCACGGGCGCCTCGTCGTCATGGCGAACGCCTGCTGGTCGGGCCCCCTCGACGACGCCGAGGAAGCCCTCGCCCCGCTGCGCGACGTCGCCGCGCGGGCCGGCGGCGCGCTGCTGGACGGCCTGCGGCCCGCCGCGTACCCGAGCCTGCTCGAGGGCGGCCCCGCGGGCGGCCCGATGGTCGCGACCGGCCGGACGTTCTTCGCCGACGGCGTCGACGAGGCCGCGGCCGCGCACCTCGTGGAACAGCTCGCGTCGTCCGACGCGATGATGCGCGCCGCGCAGCTGCGCGTGCTCGGCGGCGCGGTGGCCGCCGTCCCGTCCGACGCGACGGCGTACGCGCACCGCGCCGCACGGGTGGTCGGCAACGTCGCGGCCGTGGGGCCCGACGCGGCGACGGCCCGCGGCTACGCGTCGTGGGTCGACGCGCTCGCCGGCCGGCTGCGGCAGGCCGACGGCGCCTACGTGAACTTCGCTCTCGACGGCGGGATCGACACTGCCCGGGCCGCGTACCCCGGTGCGACGTGGGAGCGGCTCCGGCAGATCAAGCGGCACTACGACCCGCAGAACCTCTTCCGGGGCAACGTCAACGTGCCCCCGGCCTAGGTGTACCCGGTCACGACGTTGGTTACAGCCGGCTGGTCGGTGGGAGGCCGCCGAGGGCTTGGTGGCGGCGTCGGGTGTTGTAGAACTCG
>NZ_JBSHCR010000102.1:0-10693 GCF_053615895.1 Isoptericola sp. NPDC055881 | reverse complement strand
CGACAACGGCGAGAATTCGGTCGCGAATTCTCGCCGTTGTCGTACCCACAGCGCTCAGGCGCGGGGCTGCTTCTCCGCCCAGTCGGCGAGCGTGACGCGCGGGCCGGTGAAGAACGGCACCTCCTCGCGCACGTGGCGGCGGGCCTCCGTGGCGCGCAGGTCGCGCATGAGGTCGACGATGCGGTGCAGCTCGTCGGCCTCGAACGCCAGCAGCCACTCGTAGTCGCTCAGCGCGAACGTGCTCATCGTGTTGGCGCGCACGTCCTCGTACCCGGCGGCCGCCATGCCGTGGTCGCGCAACATGGTGCGGCGCTCGGCCTCGGGCAGCAGGTACCACTCGTACGAGCGCACGAAGGGGTACACGCTGAGGTAGTCGCGCGGGCGCTCGCCGGCGAGGAACGCGGGCACGTGGCCCTTGTTGAACTCCGCCGCCCGGTGCAGCGCCACGACCGACCACTCCGGCGCGAGGGCCGACCCCAGCCGCGACGCACGCAGCCGCTGGTAGGCGCCCTGCACGGACTCGACGGAGGGGCCGTGCACCCACACCATGAGGTCCGCGTCGGCGCGCAGTCCGGCGACGTCGTACACGCCGCGCACGACGACGTCGCCCTCGGCGCGGGCCGGGTCGCGGGCGTCGTCGGCCTGGCCGTCCCACAGCGCGGCCTCGGCCTCCGCCGCGACGGCGGCCCGCTCCGTGGCGCCCGCCGGCAGCGGCTCGGCCAGGGAGAAGACCGCGATCATCGCGTACCGGATCGACTCGTTGATCACGGCGGCGTCGACGGCCTCGCCGGTGTCACCGTGGATGTGCTCGCTCATGTCGTCCTCTCGGGTGGGCAGGTCAGGACTGCAGGCCGGAGCCGCACAGGGCGGGCACGCCGCTCGGCTCGCCGTCGCGGCGCAGGCAGCAGCCGGGGGCGCACACCGAACGGAACGGCGGCAGGTTGCCGACCTTGTCCTCGACGACGTCCTCGCCACGCGCGAGAGCCGCGCGCTCCAGGATCAGGTCGACCAGGCCCGCGACGAACACCTTCCGGGTGCCGACCGTGCCGGCGCGCACCGCCGTCAGACCCAGCTCTTCGGCGGTGGCCATGGCCTCGGTGTCGAGGTCGTACGCCACCTCCATGTGGTCGGACACGAAGCCGATCGGCGCCATCACGACGTCCTTGAGGCCCTCGCCCGCACGCTCGGTGAGCAGGTCGTTGACGTCCGGCTCCAGCCACGGCTGCGACGGCGGGCCGGAGCGCGAGCAGTAGGCCAGCTCCCAGTCGACGGCGTGGCCGCGCACGTCCGCGACGACGGCCGCCACCACGGCCGCGACGTCGAGGTGCTGCGCGGAGTACGTGGCCTGGGAGACGCGCGACGCCGCCTCCATCGTGTCGGGGATGGAGTGGGTGACGAAGACGAGCTTCGCCGCCGCCGGGTCGCCACCCTTCGCCTCGAGCGCCTCGTAGGCCTCGAGCACGGCCTCGGTGTTGGCCGCGACGAAGCCGGGGTGGTTGAAGTACGAGCGGACCTTGTCGAACTGCACGGTCGTGGACCCGTCGGGGCCGAGCTGCCCGCGCTTCTCCAGCGTGACCGCGAGGTCCTCGCGGTACTGGCGGCAGCCCGAGTACGACGAGTACGCGGACGTCACCAGCGCGACGGCGCGGCGTGCGCCCAGGCGCTCGAGCTCGTCGATCGCGTCGGTGGTGTACGGCTCCCAGTTCCGGTTGCCCCACACGACGGGCAGCTCGATCCCACGGTCGGCGAGCTCGGCCTCGAGCGCCGCCTTGAGCGCGAGGTTCTGCTCGTTGATGGGGCTCTTGCCACCGAAGCCGTAGTAGTGCTCGCCGACCTCCTCGAGGCGGGAGTCGGGGATGCCCTTGCCGGCCGTCACGTTGCGGAGGAACGGGACCACGTCCTCCGGCTTGTTCGGGCCGCCGAAGGAGTACAGGAGCAGGGCGTCGTACGGAAGCGCGTCGGACGACTGGGGGGTCATCGGCATGACTGCCATCTTCGCACCAGCCCGCGCTCAGGCCCGCCGGGAAGGCCCGGTCGGCGACGTGACGTTGATGGCACGCCTTGTCATCTCGGTCGTCACCTCCGTCGTCATCTCAGGTCGCCCGGGTCGGACGACGGCCGGTCCGGGATCCCCGACTGCGCGGCGCGCAGCCTGTCCAGCACGTCCCGGAGCTGCTCGAGCTCCTCCGGCGGCAGCGCCTGCCCCACGTACTCCGCGATCGTGCGCACGTGCGCCAGCCCGGTCTCCCGCTGCCGCCGCGCCCCGTCCGCGGTGAGCCGCACCAGCGTGCCGCGCGCGTCGTCCCGCGGCACCGAGCGGACCACCAGCCCGCGCGCCTCCAGCCGCTCGACCATCCGGGACAGCGACGACTGCGCCAGCAGCATCCCCTCGTTGAGGTCACGCAGCCGCAGCTCCCCGCCGGGCGCGCGCGACAGGGTGAACAGGACGTCGTACTCGCGCATCGTGAGGTCGTGCCAGATGGGGTCGGCCTGGAACCGGCGCATCAGGGTGACCTGGGCCCGGAACAGCGACTCCCAGGCCTCGGCCGCGAGCCGGACGTCCGCGGCGCCGCGCGGCTCAGGGGCGGACGGGGGCGCGGACGGCGTCGTCGGCTCGGGCGGGGTCACCGTGGCAGTGTGCCGCAGGCCACCGACCCGTGCTCGCCGTCAGCGACCGAGCCGGCGCTCGCGGCGGGAGAAGTCGCGCAGCGCGCGCAGGAAGTCGACCCGGCGGAAGTCGGGCCAGTACGCCTCGCAGAAGTAGAGCTCGGAGTGCGCGCTCTGCCACATGAGGAAGCCGCCCACGCGCAGCTCCCCCGACGTGCGGATCACGAGCTCCGGGTCCGGCTGGCCCTTGGTGTACAGGTGCGCGGCGATGTCGTCGACGTCGATCCGCTCGGCGAGCTCCTCGAGCGTGGCACCGTGCGCCGCCTCCTGCGTGAGGTACGACCGCACCGCGTCCGCGATCTCGTGCCGGCCCCCGTAGCCGATGGCGACGTTGACCTGCAGCCCTTGCACGTCCTTCGTCCCGTCGGCGGCGGCGCGCACGGCGGCCGCGAGCTCGGCCGGCAGGAGGTCGAGGCGGCCCATCACGCGCAGGCGCCACCGCCGGGACTCCGCGAGGTCCTGGACGGCGTCACGGATGATGTCGAGCAGGTCCGTGAGCTCGCCCTCGGGGCGGGCGAGGTTGTCGGTGGACAGCATCCAGAGCGTGACGACCTCGACGCCGAGCTCTTCGGCCCAGCCGAGGAACTCGGCGATCTTGTCCGCCCCGCGCCGGTGCCCGGTGGCCGCCGTCTCGCCGAACGACCTGGCCCACCGGCGGTTCCCGTCGAGGATCACGCCCACGTGCCGGGGCGACTGCGCCGTCGGCAGCGAGGCAGCGAGGCGCCGCTCGTACAGGCCGTAGAGCAGGTGGGGCATGCGCACGCGAGACCTCGGGAGATCGGGCCGCACCGCGCCCGGCGCACGACACGCGCAGGCACCCGGCGGGCGGGGGACGGAGAGCGGGTCAACGGTACCGCTCCCGGCGGACCTGCAGGTCACGCCGCCGAGCGTCCACGAGACGCCACGCAACCCCTGCGCACGATCTTCACGGCCCACGGTCGACCTGCCCCGCAGAGTCGCCTACGCTGGCGTAACCTACGGATGCGTAGGTTACGTCCCGAGCGAGGAGAGCACCCGTGGCAGCAGCCGCCCGGCCGAAGGGCCGCGACGACGTGGACGCCCCCGTCGTCCAGGATGTCGTCGAGGGCGCGAAGCACGCCGTCAGCGACGCGCGGGAGGCCGTGAGCGACGCCGTGGAGGACGCGGTGGAGACCGTCTCCGAGGCGGCCGCACACCTCAAGCCCTTCATGCGCGGCTGGATCCACGCGGTGACGACGCCGCTCGCCCTGGCCGCCTCGATCGTCCTGGTCGCGCTCGCCGACACCACGGCCGACAAGGTGGCCTGCGCGATCTTCGGGGTCACCGCCGTCCTGCTGTTCGGCACCAGCGCGGTCTACCACCGCGGCACGTGGTCACCCCGCACCGCCGCCGTCCTGCGCCGCCTGGACCACGCCAACATCTTCCTGATCATCGCCGGCACCTACACGCCCCTGGCCGTCATGCTGCTGCCGCGGAGCACCGCCACGGTGCTGCTCGCCGTCGTCTGGAGCGGTGCGATCCTCGGCCTCGTGGCCCGCGTGCTCTGGATGGGCGCACCCCGCTGGGTGTACGTGCCCGTGTACGTGGCGCTGGGCTGCGTCGCGGTGGGGTACATCCCCCAGTTCTCCGCCGCCGGCGGGGCGGCCGTCGGGTGGCTGGTCGCCTCCGGCGGCGTCGCGTACATCCTCGGCGCCGTCGTGTACGGCACCAAGCGCCCGAACCCGTCGCCGCGCTGGTTCGGGTTCCATGAGATCTTCCACGCGCTGACGGTGGTCGGGTTCACGTGCCACACGGTGGCCATCTACCTCGCGGCGCTCTGACGGCGCCGGACACCGCTCAGGTGCGGGGCACGACCACGTAGCGGCGGTTCGCCAGCGACGGGTTGTGCAGGCGCACCTGCGCCAGCGGCTCCGGGTCGAGGTCGACCGTGCGCACCTGCGGCGTCTCGTCGAGCTCGAGGCCGACGACGCCGTCCGGCCCCGCCAGCAGCGAGCGGCCGACGAGGCCCGGGCCTGCCATGCCGACGCCGATCACGACGGCCGTGTTCTCGATCGCGCGGGCCCGCAGCAGGGTGCGCCAGTGGTCCGCCTTGAGCGGGCCGTCCACCCACGCCGCCGGCACGACGATGACGTCGGCCCCGGCGTCCACCAGGCGCCGCGCCGACTCCGGGAACCGCAGGTCGTAGCAGGTGACGACGCCGAACGTGAGGTCGCCGAGCCGGATCACGAGCGGGGGGACGTCGGCCGGCCCGGGCTCGAGCCGGTCCGACTCGCGGGTGCCGAACGCGTCGTACAGGTGCACCTTGCGGTACGCGCCGACCAGGGTGCCGGTGGCGTCGACCGCGACGACGGTGTTGAACGCGCGCCGCGCGACCGCAGCCGTGCCCTCCGCCGGTGTCGTGCCGGTGATCGCCGGGAGCGATCCCGTGACGGCCGGGAACCCGCCGGTCACGGCGGGGAAGGCCCCGCTGACGGCCGGGAGCTGACCGGTCCCCGGCCCGCCCAGGGCGCCGAGCGCGGGCAGCGTCGTGCCCGCGACCACGGCGATGCGGTAGCGCGCGGCCTGCTGGCGCAGCGCGGTGACGAACGGGCCCTCGAGGGGCTCGGCGTGCTCGGGACCGACGCCGTGCGGGTCGTAGCCCGAGGCGTACTCCGGCAGCACCAGCAGGTCGGCCCCGACCCGGCCGGCGGCGAGGAACGCGTCCGCGACGGCTTCCCGGTTCGCGTCGTGGTCCGCGGTGATCGCGAGCTGGGCGACCGTGACGCGCACCGAGGTGCTCATCGGCCCGCCTGGCCGTCCGTCTCGTCCTCGGGGCGGGCGCCGGGCCGGGCGTCGCCGGGGACGTCCCCCGCGCCGCCGGACGCACCCGCGGCGGGCTCTTCCGCCCGGCGGATCCCGACGTGCTTGGGCTCCTCCACGGGGATCCCCTGCTCCTCGGCGTTGTGCCGCGCGCGGCGCAGGTGCCGCGTGAGGGAGAGGAAGAGCAGCACGCAGGCGAGGGCGACCGCGAACGTCGCGACAAAGCCGGCGAGGCCCGGCGTGACCTGCAGCTCGCTCGGCCCCTGGGTCGGGCTCGGCGTCGGGCTCGGCGCGGTGGCCAGCAGCATCCAGACGGCGCTCATCGGGCCTCCCCCCGCACCCCGGCGAACAGGTCGTCCTCGGGCAGCGAGGTCGGCACCCGCGAGTCCGCGAGCTCGTACTCCTCCGTGGGCCAGACGTCGGCCTCCAGGTCGCGCGGCACGGCGAAGAAGAACCCGGCGGGGTCGATCTGCGAGGCGTGCGCCACCAGGGCCGCGTCGCGCTGCTCGAAGAACTCGGCCACGGGGATGCTGGTGGTCGCCTGGCGCTCGGGGATCTCGCGCGCCGCCCGCGACTCGATCCAGTCGCCGAACGGCGACTCCAGACCGGCGCCCTGCATGGCCTCGTGCACGGCGCGCATGCGCTCCATCGAGAAGCCGTGGTTGTAGTACAGCTTCAGGGGCGCCCAGGGCTCCGCGCCGCCCTCGACCACGTACCGGGACGCGTCGCCGGCGGCGTGGTACGCCTCGTACGCCACCTCGTGGCACTTGATGTGGTCCGGGTGCGGGTAGCCGCCGGACGGGTCGTAGGTCGTCAGCACGTGCGGGCGGAACTCGCGCACCAGCTCGACCAGCGGTGCCGCGGCCTCCTCGAGCGGGACGAGCCCGAACGAGCCCTCGGGCAGCGGCGGCAGCGGGTCACCCTCCGGCAGGCCGGAGTCGACGAAGCCGAGCCACGTCTGCCGGACGCCGAGCGCGGCGGCCGCGGCCGCCATCTCCAGGCGCCGCACGGCACGACGACCCTCGACCGTGTCGAACTCGTGCCCCGCGGGGACCTCGAAGCTGGGGTTGAGCACGTCACCGCGCTCGCCTCCGGTGCAGGTGACGACCAGCACCTCGACCCCTTCGGCGGCGTACCGCGCGGTGGTGGCCGCACCCTTGCTCGACTCGTCGTCCGGGTGCGCGTGCACCGCCATCAGACGCAGGGGCTCGGACCGTCCGGTGGGCGGCGCGGAGGTGGCGGAGGACAAGGTCCCTCCCGGGGTGACGGGTCGGCAGCAGGCTTCAGGGACAATGGTGCACCATGAGCGAGCCCGTCAGTCCCACCCCTCCCGCCGACCGGTACGGCACGCGCCCGCAGCGCCGCGGCATCGGGACCGGCGGCAAGGTGGCGATCGCCGCGGCGCTCGCGGCCGGTGTCGGCCTGGCCGCCTGGTTCTCGGTCGAGCAGAACCGGCGCGACCCGGTGGAGGTGGACGTCGTGAGCTTCGACGTGCGCGACGCCGAGCAGGTGGACGTCACGTTCCAGGTGCACATGCCGGTCGGGACGACGGCGGTCTGCGAGGTCGAGGCCCTCGCTCCGAGCTACGCCCAGGTGGGCACCTTGGACGTGCCCGTCGGGCCGAGCAAGGAGATCACGTCCACCTACACCGTGACCCTCCGCACCTCGGAGAAGGCCACGACCGCCGTCGTCGAGTCGTGCGACGTCCCCACCGGATCCTGAGCCGCTCGACCGCGCCACGCTGTTCGCCCGTGGCATGAGCCCTGGGTTCTGAGCCCTTCGCGGGCTATCCTGAGGGATTCACACGCCAGTCCTGTCCAGCCGACGCGCGTGCCGACGCACGTCGGTCGACCGCGCACGGCCTGATCAGGCCAACGAGCACCACGAAAGGAGAGCCCTCGTGACCGAGAGCACCGTCACCTGGCTCACCCAGGAGGCTCACGACCGGCTGCAGGCCGAGCTGGAGCACCTCTCCGGCCCTGCCCGCGCCGAGATCGCCGAGCGCATCGCCGCCGCCCGCGACGAGGGCGACCTCAAGGAGAACGGCGGCTACCACGCCGCCCGTGAGGAGCAGGCGAAGAACGAGGCCCGCATCCGCGAGCTGACCGAGAAGCTGCGCAACGTCCAGATCGGCACCCCCGCGGACGACGGCGTCGTCGAGGCGGGCATGGTCGTCACGGCGCTGGTCGCCGGGGACGAGATGACGTTCCTCCTCGGCTCCCGTGAGATCGCCGGCACGACCGACCTCGACGTGTACTCGCCGACGTCGCCGCTGGGTGCTGCGATCGACGGGCACAACATCGGCGAGAAGGTCGCGTACACCGCGCCGAACGGCCGGGAGATCCCGGTCGAGATCCTCAAGGCCACGCCCTTCGCGGGCTGACCCGCTGCCGGGACCGCCCGGACCAGGACGCATGCCGTGGGCGTGCCCGTGCAGACGGGCACGCCCACGGTCGTCTCCGGGCCGTCGTCGTGCCACGCACCCCTCGCGGTCTCACGATCTGAGATCTTTGACCTTGTGCAGAAGGATCGATCCGGCGCCCCCGGCAAACCAGACCTTTCCCCGGCCTGCCAACGATCAACAGCCCCGCCAGCAGGCCACCCGGTCGAGGAATGGTCATGGGCGAGGTGAAATTTCCCCCGCGATGCGTCTAGTGTCGACGGCGGTATGGACACGACGGACACCGCAACGACCAACCATCCGACCGACGACTGCTCGACCGACGCCGTCCCCGCGGCGACCCGCCCGACGGCGGACCTCACGGGGCTGACGGTGCGCCCGCCGACGACGGCGGACGGCGCCGCGATGTGGCGGCTGGCCCGCGACTCGGGCTCGCTCGACCTCAACTCCTCCTACGCGTACCTGCTGCTCGCGGACCACTTCTCCGCGACCTGCCGTCTCGCGTTCCTCGACGACGACGACAACGACGACGACGGCGACGACGACGGCGACGGCGGACCGGCGGGGTTCCTCGCCGCGTACCGGCTGCCCGCCGACCCGGCCACGCTCTTCGTGTGGCAGGTCGCCGTGGACCCGCGGGCGCGGGGCCGGCGCGTCGCGGGTCGCCTGCTGGACGCGGTGGTCGACGCGACCGGCGAGGGCGGCCCCGCCGTCGCCCGGGTGCACACCACCGTGACCGCGGACAACGCGGCGTCGCGACGCGTCTTCGCGCGCTGGGCCGCCGAGCGCGGCGCGACGCTGCGCGAGACCACCGGCTACGAGGCGGCCGACTTCCCCGACGGGCACGACGGCGAGCCGCTGCTGGTCATCGAGGGCTTCCGCCCCTCCCGCTGACCCGCCGCCGACCGCACGGTCGGCGGCCAGACCCCGGGCTGCGCCGGTTCGGCGCGCAGGTGACGACGCAGCCCCACCACTACCCACTCAGCACCGGCGCGCACCACCTCAAGGAGTGTCATTCGTGACCACCCCGACCGTCCCCACCACCGAGGCGTCCGCCGCCGCCGACCCGACGGGCTTCAGCGCCCTCGAGTCGGAGGTCCGCAGCTACTCGCGCTCCTGGCCCGTCGTGTTCGACCGGGCCGTGGGAGCGACGGTGCACGCCGAGGACGGCACCGAGTACCTCGACTTCTTCGCCGGCGCGGGCACCCTCAACTACGGCCACAACAACCCCCGGCTCAAGCAGGTGCTGCTCGACTACCTGACCGACGACCGCATGGTGCACACGCTCGACATGCTCACCTCGGTGCGCCGTGAGTTCCTCGAGACGTTCAGCGACGTGGTCCTGCGCCCGCGCGGCCTGGACCACAAGGTCGTCTTCCCCGGCCCCGGCGGCGCGAACGCGGTCGAGGCGGCGCTGAAGCTCGCGCGCAAGGTGACGGGCCGGGAGTCGGTCATCAACTTCACCAACGCCTTCCATGGCATGACGCTGGGCGCCCTGTCGGTGACCGGCAACTCGATGAAGCGCGGCGGGGCGGGCGTCCCGCTGGTGCACGCCACGCCGATGCCGTACGACGACTACTTCGACGGCGACGTGCCCGACTTCGTGTACCTGGAGCGGCTGCTCGCGGACAGCGGTTCCGGCCTCAACGCCCCGGCCGCGGTCATCGTCGAGACGGTGCAGGGCGAGGGCGGGGTCAACGCGGCGCGCGCGGAGTGGCTGCGCGGCCTGGCGGACCTGTGCCGTCGGCACGGCATCCTGCTGATCCTTGACGACATCCAGATGGGCTGCGGCCGCACCGGCCCGTTCTTCTCGTTCGAGGAGGCCGGGATCGTGCCGGACATCATCTGCCTGTCGAAGTCGATCTCCGGGTACGGGCTGCCGATGGCCCTCACCCTGGTGCGTCCCGAGCTCGACATCTGGGAGCCCGGCGAGCACAACGGCACCTTCCGCGGGTTCGCGCCCGCGTTCGCGACGGCGTCCGAGGCGATCCGCCTCTACTGGGCGGACGACGAGCTGCAGCGCTCCACGATCGACAAGGGCACGCTCGTCGAGGCGCACTTCAACTCGCTGGTCGCGCGCTACGGCGACGACATCCTCGTCGGCAAGGGCCGTGGCCTGGCGCGCGGCCTGCAGACGCCGGACGGCGAGACGGCCGCCCGCATCTGCGACGAGGCGTTCGCCCGCGGGCTGCTCATGGAGACGTCCGGCCCCGACGGCGAGGTCGTGAAGCTCCTGCCGCCGCTGACCATCACCTACGACGAGCTGCAGCGCGGCCTCAAGATCATCGGCGAGTCCGTCGCCGCCGTCCTCGGCTGACGTCCTGCCCGCTCCCCGACCACCGCACCCGAACCACCGGAGGTACCCCGTGCTCGTGCGCACCCTCGACGAGATCACCAACACCGACGCCGACGTCAAGAGCGAGAACTGGCGCAGCAAGCGCATCGTCCTGGCGAAGGAGGGCGTCGGCTTCTCCGTCCACGAGACGACGCTCTACGCCGGCACCGAGAGCTTCTTCTGGTACGCCAACCACATCGAGGCGGTCTTCATCACCGCCGGCGAGGGCGAGATCGAGGATCTCGGCACCGGCGAGGTGCACCCGCTGCGACCCGGCTCGCTGTACCTGCTGAACGACCACGACAAGCACCTGGTGCGCCCGCGCACCGACATCACGTGCGTGTGCGTGTTCAACCCGCCGGTCACCGGCCGGGAGGTGCACGACGAGAACGGCGTGTACCCGCTCGTCACGGAGCCGGAGCCCGCGACCGCCTGACCGCGACCGCCCGACCCCCGACCCCGACCGCCCGACCCCCGACCCTGACCGCTGTGGGTACGGAAACGGCGAGAAT
>NZ_JBSHCR010000101.1:0-10995 GCF_053615895.1 Isoptericola sp. NPDC055881 | reverse complement strand
GACTTGATCCTCAAGAACGCTGTTTGAGGATCAAGTCAGCACGCTCGTTGCGGCCCGGTGCGGGTCAGTGCGCGAAGTGGCGCGTCCCGGTGAGGTACATCGTGACGCCGGCGGCCTGGGCCGCCTCGATCACCTCGGCGTCGCGGATGGACCCGCCCGGCTGCACGACCGCGCGCACGCCGGCGTCGAGCAGCACCTGCAGGCCGTCGGCGAACGGGAAGAACGCGTCGGACGCGGCGACCGCGCCGCGCGCCCGCTCCTGCCCCTCGGCCAGCGTGTTGGCGCGCTCGACGGACAGACGGCAGGAGTCGACGCGGTTGACCTGACCCATGCCGATGCCGACGGCGGCGCCGTCCGCGGCGAGCAGGATGGCGTTCGACTTCGCGGCGCGCACGGCCTTCCACGCGAAGGCGAGGTCCGCCAGCGTGGCCTCGTCGGCAGCCTCGCCCGCGGCGAGGGTCCAGGAGGCGGGGTCGTCGCCCTCGGCCTGGAACCGGTCGACCTCCTGGACGAGCATGCCGCCGGAGATCGGGCGGTTCTCCGCAGCGGCGCGCGGCGGGGTGTCGACCACGAGCAGGCGCAGGTTCTTCTTGGCCTGGAGGATCTCGAGGGCCTCGGGCTCGAAGCCGGGCGCGACGAGCACCTCGGTGAACACCGGGGCGATCTGCTCGGCCGCGGCCTTCGTGACGACGCGGTTCGCCGCGATCACGCCGCCGTACGCCGACACGGGGTCCGTCGCGTGCGCGCGCGCGTGCGCCTGGGCGACGTCGGCTCCGACGGCGATGCCGCACGGGTTGGCGTGCTTGATGATCGCGACGGCCGGGCCCTCGTGGTCGTGGGCGGCGCGCCACGCGGCGTCGGCGTCGACGTAGTTGTTGTAGCTCATCGCCTTGCCGTGCAGCTGCGTGGCCTGGGCGAGCCCGGTCGCACCGTCGGTCCGCGTGTACAGGGCGGCCTTCTGGTGCGGGTTCTCGCCGTAGCGCAGCACCGCGGCGCGCTCGAAGGCGGCGCCCGCGACGTCGGGCAGGTGCGACTCGACCGCGACCTCGTCGGGCGCGTAGGAGCTCGCGAACCAGGAGGAGACCGCGACGTCGTACTGCGCGGTGTGGGCGAACGCCGCGGCGGCGAGCCGCTTGCGCTGCGCGAACGTGAAGCCGCCGCCCTGCACGGCCGCGACGACGTCGTCGTAGCGGGCCGGGTCGACGACGACCGCGACGCTCGGGTGGTTCTTGGCCGCGGCGCGGACCATGGACGGGCCGCCGATGTCGATCTGCTCGACGACGTCGTCCGGGCCCGCGCCCGACGCGACCGTCGCCGCGAACGGGTAGAGGTTCACGACGACCAGCTCGAAGGTCTCGATGCCGAGGTCGGCGAGCTGGGCGAGGTGGTCGGCCTTGCGGGTGTCGGCCAGGATGCCGGCGTGCACGCGCGGGTGCAGCGTCTTCACGCGGCCCTCGAGGCACTCGGGGAAGCCGGTGAGCTCCTCGACGCGGGTCACGGGGATGCCGGCGTCGGCGATCTTCCCGGCGGTCGAGCCGGTCGAGACGAGCTCGACGCCGGCGGCGTGCAGGGCGGTGGCCAGCTCGACGAGGCCGGTCTTGTCGTAGACGCTCAGCAGCGCGCGCCGCACGGGGCGCTGTGCGTCGTCGGCGAGCTGGACGTCGGGGGCGGACGGTGCTCCGGACATGTGTCTTCTCCTCGGTGCGGGTTCTCGCGGAAAGACCCTCGCACCCAGGCGGGCGGCGCGCATGACGGGACACGTCGGCCGCTCCCCGGTGGTGACCCACCCTCGCCAGTCACGGCCGAGGCGGAGTCTACCGAACGCCGCCGGGCCGGGTCACGGCAGCGCGACCTCGATCCCGAGCAGGCGCCAGGCGCGCTCGGCCATCGCCGCGCGCTCCCCGGCCGGCCTCCGCGTGAGCGCGCCGGCCACGAGCTCGACCCCGAGCATGAGGTCGTCCACCCCGACGTCCTGGGGCACCTGACCCGCCGCGAGCGCCGCCTCGTGGTGGGCGGCGAGCACCGCGGCCACGCGGTCGCGCAGCTCGAGCATGCGGCCGGGCCGGTCCTCGGCCAGCAGGTCGACGACACCCACGGACTCGATGGCGTGCCGGGTCACGAGCCCGAGCAGGCGGGGCAGGGCGGCGCCGTCGGCGGAGGCGGCCTCCAGCTCGGCGACGTTCTCCTCGACGACGGCGGCCACGAGGGCGACGCGGTCCGGGAAGTGCCGGTAGAGACTGCCCTGCCCGACCTCGGCGCGGCGGGCCACGGAGCTCAGCGGGGCGGCGGTGCCGGACTCGGCGAAGACCGCGTGCGCCGCCCTCAGGAGCGCGGCCCGGTTGCGTGCGGCGGCCGCGGGCCCGGGGTTGCTCCTGGCGGCGGGGCGAGGGTTGCTCCGTTCGGTGGGCACGGGAATAGACTATCAACCGGACAACATTGTCCGGTTACCTGAGACCCCCTCCGGGGGACCGCCATCAAGGAGAGCACCATGGCCCTGTCCGCATCCTCGACCGTCGGCGAGTGGCTCGACCACCCCGTCGGAGGCCGCATCCTCGGCGCCGTCCTCGAGCAGGCCGGCGCCTCCGCCGAGGCGCTCGCCCCGGCGCGCAGCCTGCCCCTGGAGCAGCTCGTCGCCCTGTCGAACGGCAAGTTCCCGGCCGAGATGGTCGACGGCCTCGTCGCCGCCTACCGCGAGCAGGCGCCCGACGACGCCGACGCGCCAGGCACCGCGTCCGGGAGCACGGCGGGTGCCACGTCCGCGCCGGCCCCGTGGACCGAGCAGGTCACCCCCGGCCGCTTCACCGGCCAGACCGTCGTCGTCACGGGTGCCGCCTCCGGCATCGGCCGGGCGGTCGCCGCCCGCGTGGCGCGCGAGGGCGGCCGCGTGGTCGCCGTCGACCTGGCGATGGAGAAGCTCGACGAGCTCGCCGCGACCCTGCCGGACGCGGAGGTCGTGACCGTCGCGGGCGACATCACGTCCGCCGCGTCGGTCGAGGAGATCGTGCGCGCGGCGGGCGACCGGGTCGACGCGCTCGCGAACGTCGCCGGGATCATGGACGACATGGGCGCGGTGCACGAGCTCACCGACGCGATGTGGGAGCGCGTGATGCGCGTGAACGTCGACGGCACGATGCGCCTCATGCGCGCCGTCCTGCCCGGGATGCTCGCCGCGGGCCGGGGCCGGATCGTCAACGTCGCCTCGGAGGCGGGGCTGCGCGGGTCGGCCGCGGGCGCCGCGTACACGGCCTCGAAGCACGCCGTCGTCGGCCTCACCAAGTCGTCCGCCGTGATGTACGCCGGCACGGGCG
Source organism: Isoptericola sp. NPDC055881 (assembly GCF_053615895.1). Lineage (NCBI taxonomy): Bacteria > Bacillati > Actinomycetota > Actinomycetes > Micrococcales > Promicromonosporaceae > Isoptericola > Isoptericola sp. NPDC055881. Next base: position 7,687 of record NZ_JBSHCR010000101.1, on the reverse strand, counting down.
TGCAGGTGAACGCCGTCGCGCCCGGCGGCGTGGCGACCGGCATCCAGGTGCCCGGCCAGGCCGAGTTCGGCGGCGCGCGCCTGGGCCGGTTCATGGGCAACATCCCCGGGATCGCGACGGCGGAGCACCTCGCCGCGTCCATCACGTTCCTGCTGTCGACGGACGCCGTGAACCTCAACGGCGCGATCCTCGCGTCGGACGGCGGCTGGTCGGCGGTCTGACCGACCGAGCTGTCAGACCCAGGTGCGGGCATGCCCTGGCCTGGCTCTGACCGCTCGAGCGCACGGAAAGTTGTCAGAGCCACGTCATGCTCGCGCGTGACGTGGCTCTGACAGCTTCGCCGGGTCACTCGGCGGGCATCGGGATGGCGTCGTCGGCCCAGGCGTCCGGGGTGCCGACCCGCCACAGCGAGGGCACGAGGGCGATCCCCACGACGGTGACCGCGAGCAGCGCCACGAGCGTCCACAGCACGGCGCCGATGCCGCCCGCCCCGAGGAGGCTGCCGCCGACCAGCGGTGCGATCGGCAGGGCCGCCACCCCGCTGAGGCCCAGCACGGACGAGAGCCGCCCCTGCATCTGGTCCGGCGTGATCGCCGCGGTGTACCCCGCCATCGCGGCGTTCACCGCCGGGACGAGCAGCACACCCACCCCGATGAGGACGACGTACGCAGCGTAGGTCTGGACGAGAGCCATCCCGGCGAACGCGACGACCAGCAGCCCGAGCGAGACGACGGTGACGGCGCCGAGCCGCAGCCGCGCGACGAGCGGGGGCGCGAACAGCGAGCCGAGCAGCATCGACCCCGCGGCGACCATGTTGAAGACGCCGATGAGCACGGGCGGCGTGCCCGTCCGGGCGAGCTCGAGGCTGATGCCGATCATCATGCCGCTCAGCGCGACGTTGACCATGACGAACAGCCCGATGCTGGCGCGGAACAGCGGCACCGACCACACGTAGCGCAGCCCCTGCCTGAGGGCGACGAGGGGGTGCGTGGCGCGCGCCTCGGCGTCCCCGCCGCCGAGCGGCTCCCGGACGAAGAAGGCGCAGACGGCGGTGGCCGCGGTCCCCACGACCGCCCCGAGCATCGGCACCACGTGCGCGACGCCGTAGAGCACGCCGCCGAGCGGTCCCCCGAGCATCCCGGCGACGGCGTCGCGTCCTTGCGCGGCGGCGTACGCGGTGGGCAGTTGCGGCTGCGGGACGACGGCGCGGAACGCACCGCTGATGGCCGGGTCGAGGAAGGCGGTCGCCACGGCGGCGCCGAACAGGACCGCCGCGAGGTGCCACGCCGTCAGCCCGCCGAGGACCCCGGCGACCACGACCGTGGCCCACAGCAGGGCCGCGACACCCGCCGCGACGACGACGAGCCGGCGGCGGTCCGTGCGGTCGGCGACGACGCCCGCGGGCAGCGCCGCCAGGAGCGCGCCGGTCTGCCCGACGGCGGCCACGACGCCGGCCGCGGTCGGCGAGCCGGTGAGCTGCAGCGCCAGCAGCGGCACCGCGAACCTCGTGACGCTGCCGCCCAGCGACTGCGCGGTGAGCCCGGACATGAGCAGCAGGTACGGGCGGTTGCGGCGCAGGGGCCCGACGGCCTCGGTCGTCGCGGTCCCCTCGGTCGGGGTGGCGGTCTCGCTCGGTGCGGACGGCGCTGCGGCCGCCGTGCTCTGGGTCATGACAGGGACGCTAGTCCCGCAACATCAGTTGCGCAATAGTTATTGCGCATCGAATCTTGCGCACCTGCCGTTGCGGGACGTTGCTAGGCTCAGAGCGTGCTGGAGACCTCGATGGACATCACCGAGCCGGAGGCGCTCCGCGCCCTGGCGAACCCCGTGCGGCAGCGGATCCTCATGCAGCTGGCAGTCATGGACCACGCGCGGGCCGCCGATCTCGCCGAGGCGATCGGGCACCCGGCCAACTCCGTGAGCTTTCACCTCCGGGTGCTCGCCAAGGCCGGGATGATCGTCGAGGCACCCGAGCACGCGCGCGACAAGCGCGACCGCGTGTGGACCAACGCGGCCGGCAGCTTCAACGTCAAGACCGACACCCCGGCCTCGCGGGAGGCCGTGCTGCGCCCCGCCATGCGCTGGGCCTCCGACGTCTTCATCAACGGGCACCGGGACGACGAGTCCGTGCGTCGGCAGTTCATGACCTCGTCGATCCTGCTGACCAAGGAAGAGGCCGACGCCCTCGCCACGGAGGTGCACGAGCTGCTGAACCGCTGGGGGGACCGGACGCTCGCGGCAGCGCGTGCCGAGCCGGAGGTCGTGCGCGAGACCTACCAGGTGCTCAACGTCCTCGGGCCGCGCGATGACGTCCACCGGGGCACCGAGGCTCCCGCGCAGGACTGAGCGCGCGCGTCAGCCCAGGACGGCGCTCCGCCCCTCGACGCGCAGGCCCTCTCGGGCGATGCGGCCCACGGTCTCGACGAGCAGGGCGCGCTCGGCGACCTTGATCCGCTCGTGCAGGGCCGACTCGTCGTCGGTGTCGAGCACGGGCACGGTGGCCTGCGCGAGGATCGGGCCGGTGTCGACACCGGTGTCCACCACGTGCACGGTGCAGCCGGTGACCTTGACCCCGTAGGCGAGGGCGTCGCGCACGCCGTGCGCGCCGGGGAACGACGGCAGCAGGGCGGGGTGCGTGTTGACGATCCGCCCGGCGAACCGCTCCACGAACGAGGGTGCCAGGATCCGCATGAAACCGGCGAGGACGACGTAGTCCGGCCGGAACACGGCGACGGCCTCGGCGATGCCGACGTTCCACGCGGCCCGGTCGTCGAAGTCTGCCGGGGCGACGACGACGGACGCCACGCCGGCGTCGCGCGCGAGGTCCAGGGCACCGGCGCCGGGCTTGTCGGAGACGACGCCGACGACGCGGGCGCCGTAGGCGGGGTCGTCGTGCGCGGCGAGCAGAGCGGCGAGGTTGGACCCTCCGCCCGACGCCAGGACGACGAGCCGAGCCTGGGCCGTCTCCCGGGTGGACGTGGACGCGACGGGGTGGCCGGACGGGGTCTGCACGGACGTCACCCTACTCGTCACCAGCTCATGGTCCCGGTCCCGCTCGGCGCCGCTACGAACGCCGCAGCCGCGCCCCGACGTCGAGATACGCGCAGACCAGCACGATCGCCGCGCCCGCACCGACCTCGACGGCCACCACGGCACCGAGGAGGACGGGGTCGGCCCCGACCGCGGCCAGACGGCCGGCACCGGCCGCTCCCCCGGCCCACCACTGCAGCAGCCCCGTCACGACGCCCGCGAGCAGGACGACGCCCGCGAGCACCTGCGCGACGTCGGCCCACCGCACACGCTCCGGGTCGAGCCGCCGCCACGCGAACCAGCCCGCGAGCAGCCCGCACGCGACGACGACCAGCGGCCCCGCGACCGCGGCCGTCGTGCCCGACCAGTCCGGCCCCGGCAGCGCGCCCAGCAGGGGCACGGCGGGCAGCGGCCCGGTGGTCGTGCCGCCGGGGGCGAACGACGTGTCCTGCCCGACGGCGAACCCCGGCCCGGCCAGCCAGGCCGTCGCCCAGAGCACGACGTTGGGCAGCAGGGCGAGCTGCGCGACCGCGAACACCACGCCGCCGATCCAGCCGGGGTCGAGCCCGGTCACGACGTCCTCCGACGTCGCCCGGCCGGCCACGACCCACACGCCGGTCAGGGCGGCCCCGAGCCCGAGCAGCGCGAACAGCGCCACCGTCCCCGCCTGCAGGCCGAGCCGCACGACGTCGGGCACGGCGCGGTCCAGGAGTCCGCCGGGGACGACGACGAGCGGCCGGTCCGGCGGGACGAGGATGCCCAGCGCCGCGCCGACCCCGCCCACGACGAGACCTCCGAGGGCGGCCAGGGCGAGCCGTGGGCCCGGGGCGGCCAGGCCGTCGCCGCCCGCCACTCCTGCCGTCGCCAGCGCCAGCGCGCAGGTCACGGCGGCGTAGGTCGTGGCCGCGCCGACCCAGGCAGGGAGGGTGGGCAGCGCGGAGCGCTTGACGGACACGTAGGCGGTGAAGACGGCGAGGGCCCCGATGCCGAGCGGGATCACGGTGACGACGCCGGCCCCCGCGGCCATCGGCACGCCGTGGCCGAGCAGCCAGAGCCCGGTCGCGACGCCGACGGCACCGGTCCATGCGGAGTCGGCGGAGCCGCCCAGCGCGCCGACCACGGCCAGCAGCACCACGACCGCGCCGGACAGGACGATCCCCTGCACGGCGGCCCAGGCGCCGGAGGTCGCCGCGGCGAACCGCTCTCCCCCGCGGCCCGGGGCGGCGCCGTCGACCGTGCGGACGGTGCGGGTGGGTCGGGTCCCGGGTGGTGCGCTCACGGCCCCATCGTCACCCGCGCGCCTGCCAGAACCTCGCAGACACACAGACGGCGCCCGCCCCCAGGGGGCGGACGCCGTCGTGCGCGTCGTGCAGGGCGTCAGGACGCCTGCAGGTCAGAGCGCCTTGAGGATCTCGCGCATGAGCTCGGCGGTCTCGGACGGCGTCTTGCCGACCTTCACGCCCACGGCCTCGAGGGCCTCCTTCTTGGCCTGCGCGGTGCCGGCCGAGCCGGACACGATCGCACCGGCGTGGCCCATCGTCTTGCCCTCGGGGGCGGTGAAGCCCGCGACGTAGCCGACGACCGGCTTGGTGACGTGCTCGGCGATGTACGCCGCCGCGCGCTCCTCGGCGTCGCCGCCGATCTCGCCGATCATGACGATCGCCTTGGTCTCCGGGTCGTTCTCGAAGGCCTCGAGCGCGTCGATGTGCGTGGTGCCGATGACCGGGTCGCCGCCGATGCCGATGGCGGTCGAGAACCCGAGGTCCTTCAGCTCGTACATCATCTGGTAGGTCAGGGTGCCCGACTTCGACACGAGGCCGATGGGGCCCTTGCCCGTGATGGTGTGCGGCGTGATGCCGGCCAGCGACTCGCCCGGCGTGATGATGCCGGGGCAGTTCGGGCCGATCATGCGGGTCTTCTTGCCCTGCAGGTAGGCGAAGACCTCCGCCGAGTCCTGCACCGGGACGCCCTCGGTGATGACGACGATCAGCGGCATCTCGGCGTCGACGGCCTCGATCGCCGCGTCCTTGGTGAACGCCGGGGGCACGAACAGGACCGACACGTTCGCGCCGGTCTCCGCCATGGCCTCCTTGACGCTGCCGAAGACGGGAAGCGTGACGTCGTTGCCCTCGTGGTCCTTGTGGGTCACGGTGGTGCCGGCCTTGCGGGCGTTGACGCCGCCCACGATCTGCGCGCCGGAGTCGAGCATCAGGGCGGTGTGCTTGGCACCCATCCCGCCGGTGATGCCCTGGACGATGATCTTGCTGTCCTTGTTCAGGTAGATCGACATGGTTCTGAAGTCTCTGCTTTCGACGTCTGCGGGGCGCTCAGAGGTGGGCGAGCTCGGCGGCCTTGGCGGCGCCGCCGTCCATGGTCTCGGCCAGGGTGACCAGCGGGTGGTTCGCCTCGGCCAGGATGGCGCGGCCGAGGTCCACGTTGTTGCCGTCGAGACGCACGACCAGCGGCTTGCTGGCCTCGTCGCCGAGGATCTCCAGCGCACCGACGATGCCCTTGGCGACCTCGTCGCAGGCGGTGATGCCGCCGAAGACGTTGACGAACACGCTCTTGACCTGCGGGTCGTTGAGGATGACGTCCAGGCCGTTCGCCATGACCGTGGCGTTGGCGCCGCCACCGATGTCGAGGAAGTTGGCGGGCTTGACGCCGCCGTGCTCCTCGCCGGCGTACGCGACGACGTCGAGGGTGCTCATCACGAGGCCCGCGCCGTTGCCGATGATGCCGACCTCGCCGTCGAGCTTGACGTAGTTGAGGCCGTTCTCCTTGGCCTTGGCCTCGAGCGGGTCAGCCGCGGCCTTGTCCTCGAGCTCCGCGTGCTCGGGGTGGCGCACCTCGGAGGCGTTCTCGTCGAGCGAGACCTTGCCGTCGAGGGCGACGATCGCGCCGTCCTCGGTGCGGACCAGCGGGTTCACCTCGACGAGGGTGGCGTCCTCGGCGGTGAAGACCGTCCAGAGCTTCTGGATGACGTCGGCGACCGGGGCCTTGAGGTCGTCGGCGAAGTTCGCGGCATCCACGATCTCGCGGGCCTTGGCCTCGTCGATGCCCACGATCGGGTCGACGGCGACGCGGGCGAGCGCCTCGGGGCGCTCGACGGCGAGCTGCTCGATCTCCATGCCGCCCTCGACGGAGCACATGGCGAGGTAGTTGCGGTTCGCACGGTCCAGGAGCACGGAGAAGTAGAACTCCTCGGCGATCTTGGCGCCCTGCGCGATCATCACGCGGTGGACGGTGTGGCCCTTGATGTCCATCCCGAGGATCTCGGAGGCCTTCTCCTCGGCCTCCGCCGGGGAGTGGGCCAGCTTGACGCCGCCGGCCTTGCCGCGGCCGCCGGTCTTCACCTGGGCCTTGACGACGACGGTCCCGCCGCCGAGCTTCTCTGCACCTGCGCGAGCCTCTTCGGGCGTCGTCGCGACGACGCCGCCGAGCACGGGCACGCCGTGCTTCTCGAAGATGTCGCGAGCCTGGTATTCGAACAGGTCCACCCTGCTGCGTCCTTCCATCGGTGGTGCCCCTGGGTCGGCAGAGGCCGGCACGAACGGATGTCTCGACATCAAGACATCCCCGAACAGGGTAGTCCGACCCGAACGACAGCGGGAACAGCGGCCCCTGATCTCCGGCTGCGGGTGACCGATCCCACACCCCCGGCGCGAGCTGTCAGAGCCACGCGCGGGTATGGCCCCGCCTCACTCTGACAGGTCCACGCGCGCCAGACCTGTCAGAACCAGGACCCGGTAGGGCGGCACCTGGCTCTGACAACTCGTGCGTCAACTGGGGTTGACAGTGATCATGCCGTCAACCATCGTTGACGGCATGACCGAACAGACGCTCGTCGGCGCGGCCGCCGGCGACGACCCCGGAGAAGGCCTGCGGGCCGTCCGCGCGCTGCGCGACCTGGCCGACCGTCTCGAGACGCTCCAGGTGGAGCGGGCCCGGACGCTCGGCTGGTCGTGGCAGGACGTCGCGGACGCGCTCGGCGTGAGCAAGCAGGCGGTCCACAAGAAGCACGGCAGGAGGATCTGATGTTCGAGAGGTTCACGAAGGACGCGCGCGCGGTCGTCGTCGGCGCTCAGGAGGTGGCGGTCGAGCTGCGCACGGACACGATCGACACCCGGCACCTGGTGGTCTCGCTCACCCGGCGCGACGCGACCGCGGCCGCGGCCCTGCGCGCCGTCGGCCTCGACCCGGCCGACGTCGAGGCCCGCTGCCGCCGCGCCGTCGAGGCGGAGGACTCGCTCGACGGCGCGGCGCTGGCCGCCGTGGGCGTCGACCTCGCCGAGGTCCGCCGGCGCACCGACGAGGTCTTCGGGCGCGGCGCGCTGGACCGCGCCGGGAAGCCACGGCGGCAGCGCTCGCACCACCCGTTCGCCCAGGACGCGAAGAAGGCGCTGGAGCTCGCGCTGCGCGAGGCCGTGCGCCTCGGCGACAAGGGGATCGACGAGGGCCACCTGCTGCTCGGCGTCCTGCGCGCCGACTGCCCCGGCGGCCGCGTCCTGGAGTCCGCCCTGCACGACGCGGGCAGCGACGTCCCCGCCCTGCGCACCGCCGCCGCGCGGGAGGTGCGCGCCGCCTGACCGGGCTCCCGAAGCCCGGACGGGCCCCTGACGACCCCGCGTCAGCCGGCCCGCCACCGTCCCGGCGCGCC
>NZ_JBSHCR010000100.1:0-11056 GCF_053615895.1 Isoptericola sp. NPDC055881 | reverse complement strand
ACCCGAGGGTGACCGGCCCGCGGGACCTCACTCGGACTTCTCGGCGGCCTGCTCGCCCTCGGCGGCCGGCGTCTCCTCGGCGGCGGGCGCCTCGGTCGCAGCCTCGTCGGCGGCGGGGGCCTCGGTGGTCGTCTCCTCGGCGGCGGGCGCCTCGGTCGCGGCGGCGTCGGCGGCAGGCGCCTCGGCCTGGGCGGCCTCGGCACCGGCCAGGAGCTCGCGCTCCCACTCGGCCAGCGGCTCGGCCTCGGCGGTCTCGGCCGCCTCGCCCTTCTTGCCCGAGTGACGCTGCATGAGGCCGTCGGCCGCGGCGTCCGCGATCACGCGGGTGAGCAGCGTGACGGAGCGGATCGCGTCGTCGTTGCCCGGGATCGCGTAGTCGACCACGTCGGGGTCGCAGTTGGTGTCGAGGATCGCGACGACGGGGATGCCCAGCTTGCGGGCCTCGTTGACGGCGAGGTGCTCCTTGTTGGTGTCCACGACCCAGACCGCCGACGGCGTCTTGGCCATGTCACGGATGCCGCCCAGGGTGCGCGCGAGCTTGTCCTTCTCGCGGCGCAGGACGAGGAGCTCCTTCTTCGTCAGGCCGGAGCCGGCGACGTCGTCGAAGTCGATCTCCTCGAGCTCCTTGAGTCGCTGGAGGCGCTTGTGCACCGTGGTGAAGTTCGTGAGCATGCCGCCCAGCCAGCGGTGGTTCACGTAGGGCATGCCGACGCGGGCGGCCTGCTCGGCCACGGGCTCCTGCGCCTGCTTCTTGGTGCCGACGAAGAGGATGGTGCCGCCGTGGGCGACGGTCTCCTTGACGAACTCGTAGGCGCGGTCGATGTACGACAGCGACTGCTGGAGGTCGACGATGTAGATGCCGTTGCGCTCCGTGAAGATGAACCGCTTCATCTTCGGGTTCCAACGGCGGGTCTGGTGCCCGAAGTGGACACCGCTCTCGAGGAGCTGGCGCATGGTCACGACGGCCATGACACGTCCTTTCGCCGCGTGCGCCGGATCCTCCGGGCTGCACGCGCGTCAGGCGACCGGCCCTGCGTCGTCGGCAGGCTTCCGGTCGCGGTACTCGGTTCGTCGGTGACGGGCATCTGGCCCGGCACCCCTGGCGTCACGCCTGGCCGGCACCGCTCCCGGAGACCCGGGGGCGGACCGCTGCCGACGCAGCCGCACCCTGCGACCGGCGGGCCGGGACGCGGGGCGCGTTCGTGACGCGCGAAGTCGATCTGCCGGTGGCCACCCCGCAGCCGCCCGGACCGCGAGCCGTCGAGGACGGTCCACGAGACACCGGAGAGGTGGGGAGCGAGGCACAAGCCGATCGCGGCAGCCAGTCTACCTGACCTGACGGGGCATCTTGGCGCGCCTCCGAAGGGGCCCCTGGCCGGCACCTCGTGGCGTGGTCCTGGAGGACGCCGCGCGGCGGCGGTGGGGCGGGACGCTGCCCCCAGGGCGGCCCCGTCCCCAGGACGTCGACGCGCGGACCGGCAGGCGCCGTGGTGCCACGAGGCTACCCGCATGACCACCACCGCCCGCCGCCCGCCCGCCCGCGCCGCCACGAACCTCGCCGGTCCCGTGCTCGTGCCCGTGCCGGTGCGCGGGCTCGTGCTCAGACCCGCGCTCGTGCTCGGTCTCGTGCTCGGTCTCGCGCTCGTGCTCGCGCTCGGGCTGCTCGGCGCGCTGGCGGCCTCCGCGTCGTCGCTCGGGCTCGGCGGCTCCGCTCCCGCCGAGCCACCGCCGGCAGGGGCGGACGCACCGTGGGAACGTCCCGTCCCGGGGCCGGTCGCCCACCCGTTCGACCCACCCGCCCGGCGGTGGCTCGCCGGCCACCGCGGCGCCGACCTCGCGGCGACCGCGGGCGGACAGGTGCGCGCACCGGCCGCCGGGGTCGTCTCGTTCGCCGGCAAGGTCGCCGGCAAGCCGGTCGTCGTGGTGACCCACCCGGGCGGTCTGCGCTCGACGTTCGAGCCGGTGACCGCCGACGTCCGCGTCGGTGCCCGGGTCGGTCCGGGCGCCGTCCTCGGGGTCCTCGCCCCCACCCCGGGCCACTGTGCCCCTGCCTCGTGCCTGCACTGGGGGGTGCGGCGCGGAGAGGTCTACCTCGACCCGCTCGCGTTCCTGGGCGAGCAGGCACCGATCGTCCTGCTCCCGGGTGGGCCGTGACCGGCCGCGGACCGCCGCGACCCACACCGACATCCGCAGCCCGGCCCCCGCACGCCCGGCCCCCGCACGCCCGGCCCCCGCACGCCCGGCCCCCGCACGCCCGGCCCCCGCACGCCCGGCCCCCGCACGCCCGGCCTCCGCGCGCCGCGCCGTCCGGCCTTCGCGCCGGCGATCCTCAGGCGCGCGGGAAGGCCTGGACGAACACCTTGCGCAGGCGCTCGTCGTCGACGTGCGTGTAGCGCTGGGTGGTGCCGAGGTCTGCGTGTCCCAGGACCTCCTGGACCGACCGCAGGTCGGAGCCGCCCTGCAGCAGGTGCGTCGCCGCGGAGTGCCGCAGGGCGTGCGGGGCGACGTCCTCGACGCCGGCCTGTGCCGCCAGGCGGTGCACGGCGTCGCGCACCTGGCGCTGGCCCCATCGCCCGCCCCGCGCGCCGAGCAGGAGGGCAGCACCGGATCCTGGCTGCACTAGCGCCGGGCGTCCGCGGGCGAGCCACTCCGACACCGCGCGGGCCGCGGGCACGCCGAACGGCACGACACGTTCCTTGCCGCCCTTGCCGAGCACGCGCACGAGTCGCTCGGTGAGGTCCACGGCCGGCACGTCCACCTGGACGAGCTCGCCCACGCGGATGCCGCTGCCGTAGAGGAGCTCTGCGGCCGCCCACGCGCGCAGCGCCGCCGGGCGCTCCTCCGGCTCGGCGGCGTGCGCGGCCTCGCGGGCGGTGTCGAGCAGGGCCGACGCCGCGGCGGCGCTCAGCACCGTGGGGAGGGTGCGCGGCACCTTGGGGCTGGCGAGCCGGGCGGTCGGGTCGGCGGTGACGAGCCCCGTCCGGTAGGCCCACCGCAAGAAGGTGCGGGCCGCCGCACCTCGCCGGGCGAGGGTGGCCCGCGCCAGACCCCGCTCCGCCTGGGTGGCCAGCCAGCCGCGCAGGACGCCGACGTCCACCCCCGCCAGTCCGTCCACCCCGTGCCGCACCGCGTACCGCAGCAACGACCCGACGTCCGCCCGGTAGGCACGACGCGTGTGCGCGGAGTGCCCCCGCTGGACCTCGAGGTACTCGTCAAAGCGGGCCAGCGCCTCCTCGAGCGGCGCCGGCAGCGGCGGCAGGTCCGGATCGGTGTCCATCCAGGTCAGTGTGCCCCTGGGCGGTCCGGGCGGGGGTGAGGGCGGCGCGCGTGTCGAGGCCCCCGCGACCACCCGGCAGCCCTCACCTCGCCCCCGCGACCACCCGGCAGCCCTCACCTCGCCCCCGCGACCACCCGGCAGCCCTCACCTCGCCCCCGCGACCACCCGGCAGCCCTCACCTCGCCCCCGCGACCACCCGGCAGCTGTCACCCTCGCGCCCGCCGCTGTCCGGACGTCCGGCGTGGTCCCCGGCTCCACCGACCCCCCTCCTGCGCGGCGAGACCCTGCAGCTCGAGAGCGCCGAGCCCTGCGAGCGTCTCGGACGCGGACAGCCCGGCGGTCCTGGTGAGCGTGTCCAGCGTCGCGGAGGCACGGGCGGGCAGCGCGTCCCGCACCCGGCGGGCGCGCTCGTCGAGCGCGTCCGCCCCGCTCGCTCCTGCGCCCGGTCTCGTGCCCGGCGCGGGGGCCGGGCCGTCGGCTCCCGCATGCCCGTCCGCTCCCGCCAGCCCGTCCGCTCCCGCGGGCCCGTACGGGCCCGCGAGCTCCGCCACCTCGTCGGCGTCGGTCACGCAGACGGCCGCGCCGTCGCGCAGGAGCACGTGGCACCCGGTCGACGTCCCCGACGTCACCGGACCCGGGACAGCACCGAGGGGCCGCAGCAGCCGGGTGGCGTGCCGGGCCGTGGACAGCGCGCCCGACCGCCACGCCCCCTCGACGACGACCGTGGCGCACGACGCCGCGGCGATGATGCGGTTGCGGGCCAGGAACCGCTGGCGGAACGGGGCGGACCCCGGCGGGACCTCGCTCACCACCGCGCCGGCGCCGTCGGCCAGCCGGGTCAGCAGGTCCTGGTTGCCCGGCGGGTAGAGACGGTCGACGCCGCCGGCGAGCACCGCCACGGTGGGCGCCCCGCCCGCGAGCGCGCCCCGATGGGCGGCCGCGTCGATCCCGTACGCACCGCCGGACACCACGGTGAACCCGCGGTCGGCGAGCCCCGCGGCCATGCTCGCGGCCACCTGGTCGCCGTACGCGCTCGACGCGCGCGCCCCGACGACGGCGACCGACCGCGTCGCGAGGGACGCGAGCTCCGGGTCTCCCCGGACCCACAGGGCGAACGGCTCCTCCGGGCCCAGGTCGGCGAGACCGGGTAGCCAGCGCTCGTCCCCGGGGACCAGGAAGGTGCCTTCGAGCCGGTCGAGCACGCGCAGCTCCCGCCGGGGATCCAGCCCGTCCAGGCGGGGCGACCAGCGTGCGACCGACGCCATGAGGCGGTCTGCCGCGACCTCCGACCCGACAGCGTCCAGCGCCGGGCCGCGCACGGCGCGCGCCGGGTCGCGGACCGCGTCGAGCACCCACGCGAGGGCCTCCCCCGCTCCCAGGTGCTGCACGAGCGCCCCCGCGACGACGTCGCCCGGCTCCGCGAGCCGGCTCCAGGCCGCCCGGGCGAGGTCCGGGTCGTCGGCGTCGAACGGCAGCACGCCCACCGGGACGCGCGACGCGCCCGCTCCCCGCGGCGCGTCGGGGACGGGGTCACCCGGGTCAGCCATGGTTCCCCCGGGTCCGCATCGTCACGGCGGCGGACACGTCGTCAGCCGTCGGCGAGGCCCGGCCCGCGAGGTCTGCGACCGTCCACGCGATCCGCAGCACCCGGTCCGCGCCGCGCAGGCTCAGGACGCCGCGGTCGACCATCTGCTCGATCGGGGCGAGGACGCCCGGGGCCCGGGACCGCTCCCGCAACCAGCGGCCCGGCACCTCGGCGTTCGTCGACCACGGCGTGCGGGCCAACCGGTCGCGGGCCACCTCGCGGGCCGCGGCGACGCGCTGCGCCACCAGCGCCGACGTCTCGCCGTCCGTCCCCGCCGTCCGTTCGGCCCGTGTCACCGGCTGGACGTCCACCTGCAGGTCCACGCGGTCGAGGAGCGGTCCCGACAGCCGACCGAAGTAGCGCCGCTTCGCGGTGGGTGTGCAGGCGCAGTCCAGGCCCTTGTTGACCGACGCCATCCCGCACGGGCACGGGTTCGCCGCCAGCACCAGCTGGAAGCGGGCCGGGTAGCGCGCGGCACCGCCGGAGCGGTGCAGCACCAGCTCGCCCTGCTCGAGGGGCTGGCGCAGCGTCTCCAGGACGCGGGACGGGAACTCGGGGGCCTCGTCGAGCAGGAGCACACCCCGGTGGGCCCGCGACACGGCCCCGGGCCGGGCCAGTCCCGTGCCGCCGCCCACGATGGCCGCGGGCGTCGCGGTGTGGTGCGGGTCCTCGAACGGCGGCCGGGTGAGCAGGCCGTCGCCCGGGTCGAACGTCCCGGCCACCGAGTGCACGGACGTCACCTCCACCGCCTCGGCGGGGGTGAGGTCGGGGAGGATGCCCGGCAGCCGCGCCGCGAGCATCGTCTTGCCGGCGCCAGGCGGCCCCACCAGGAGCAGGTGGTGCCCGCCCGCCGCGGCGATCTCCAGCGCCACGCGCGCCTGCGCCTGGCCGACCACCTCGGCGAGGTCGCCGGAGGACCGGTGTGCCACGGACTGCCGCGCGGGCCGGACGGCGTCCAGCGCGGGCACGTCGGCGAGCTCCCCGCCGTGCAGCAGCACCACCTCGGCCAGCGTCGCGGCCGCGTGCACGCGCGCGCCTGGCACCAGGCGAGCCTCGTCGGCGTCCCCGGCAGCCACCACCACGTCGGGACACCCGGCCTCGACCGCGGCGGCGACCGCCGGCAGCACACCCCGCACCGGCTGGAGGCGTCCGTCCAGCCCGAGCTCGGCCAGGTGCACCACCCGGTGCGGGCCGGCTGCCGGGATCGCGCCGTCGCCGGCGAGGACGGCGACCGCGATCGCCACGTCGAACGACGAGCCGGACTTGCGCAGCGACGCCGGCGAGAGGTTGACCGTGATCTTGCGGTGCGGCCAGCGGATGCCCGTGGAGAGCACCGCGGCGCGCACGCGTTCGCGCGACTCCTGCAGCGCGGTGTCCGGGAGCCCGACCAGCGTGAAGCCCGGCACCGACGCGGCCAGCTGCGCCTGCACCTCCACGACGTGCCCGGTGAGCCCTGTCAGCGCCACCGACGCCGTCGTCCCGAGCCCCATCAGAGCACCCCCACCAGGTGCTCGACCTGCGCCGCACCGGACTTGGGGAGCACCACCGCCACGACGTCGACCCGCACCTCGCGGCACCGCACGTGCCGGTGCTCGGCGAGCCACTGCCCGGTCAGCCGCCGCACGCGGGCGAGCTTCGCCGGGCTCACCGCCTCGGCCGGGTGCCCGAACGCGGTGCCCCGCCTGGTTTTCACCTCGATCGCGACCAGCACGTCGCCGTCCCGGGCGACCAGGTCGAGCTCGCCCCTCGTCCCGCGCCAGCTGCGCTCCAGGACCTGGAGACCCTGCGCCTCGACGTGGCGCGCGGCCACCCGTTCTCCGTACTGCCCGACGGCGTCTTTCGCCCGCATCGAACCACCTCCGCGAGCAGCGTCGCCCGGCGGGGCGAGGCCGCGGTGCGCGCGGTGCGAAGCTGTGGACGGCCGGGGGCCTGGGGGCAGCGGTCGCGGCTACGGGCGGCCCGAGGCGTCGTCCATGACGGCGGCTAGAGGGCGAGCTCCGCCTTCGCGAGCTCCTCCACGTTGACGTCCTTGAACGTCACCACGCGCACCGACTTCACGAAGCGTGCGGACCGGTACACGTCCCACACCCAGGCGTCCGCCAGCCGCAGCTCGAAGTAGACCTCGCCGGCGGCGGACCGCACCTGCAGGTCCACCTGGTTCGCGAGGTAGAACCGCCGCTCCGTCTCCACGACGTAGGAGAACAGGCCCACCACGTCGCGGTACTCGCGGTAGAGCGCGAGCTCCATCTCGGTCTCGTAGTTCTCGAGGTCTTCGGCGCTCACGGGGTCATCATCCCACCGGGCAGGGCTGCGTCGAGCGTCGCGGCGGGCGCGCCGGGAACCGACGCCGGCGCGTCGTCGTCGGCGAGCGCCCGCAGGTTCCAGGAGCGGCGGTGCTGCGGGGTGGGCCCGTGGCTGCGCAGCGCCTCCAGGTGCGCGGGCGCGGAGTAGCCCTTGTTCTGGTCCCAGGCGAACGCGGGGTACTGCCGGGCGAGGCGCACGAGCAGCCCGTCGCGCTCCACCTTGGCCAGGACGCTCGCCGCCGCGACCGACGAGCACTGCAGGTCGGCCTTGACCAGGGTGCGCACGGCGGGCTCCGGGACGTCGGGGCTCATGGCCGGGTCGAGGTCGGTGGCCTCGAACAGGTCGACGTCGCCGCGGCTCAGCCAGTCGTGGGAGCCGTCGAGGAGCACGACGTCCACGTCGCCGCACGTGCGGCGCACCTGGGCGAGCGCGCGCCGCCCCGCGAGGCGCAGCGCGGCGACGATCCCGTGCGCGTCGATCTCCGCGGGGCCGGCGTGCCCCACGGCCCACGCGACGCCCCAGCGCTGCAGCTGGGGCACCATCGCGACGCGGGCCGCCGGGGTGAGGAGCTTGGAGTCGGTCAGGCCCTGCGGTGCCGTCCGCGTCGCCGCGTCCACCACGACCACGCCCACGCTCACCGGGCCGGCGAGCGCACCGCGACCCACCTCGTCCATGCCCGCCACGAGGCGCGCCCCGCCCGTCAGCAGGGAGCGCTCCTGGCGCAGCGTCGGGCTCTTGCGCTTCGCAGCCCCGTTCTCGGTGCGGCGGCGCGGCGGGGTCGGCCGCCGGAGGGTCTCCCGTCCCGAGGGCGTGCGGACCGGCTGTGCCGCGTCCTGCTCGACGAGCGAGGTCACGGCTCCGGCACCTTCGCGAAGACGTCCCCGGGGTTGCGCAGGAGGGTCGCGTCACCCAGCGGCCAGACCGTGGCGAACGCGGAACCCACGACGTTGTCCATGGGGACGAACCCGCCGCCCGGCTTGCCCGTGTTGTACCGCGAGTCGGCCGAGTTCTGGCGGTTGTCCCCCATGACGAACAGCATGTCGTCGGGCACCGTCGTGTCGAACGGGTCCTGGCTCGGCACCGAGCCCGGCTTGATGTACGACTCCTCGTCGATCGGCTGCCCGTTGACGCTCACACGGCCCTGGTCGTCACAGCACTTCACGTGGTCGCCCGGCGTGCCGATGACGCGCTTGATCAGGTGGTCCCCGGTCTCCTGGGGCATGAGCCCGACGAAGGTCAGGACGTTCGTCACCGCCTGGCCGACAGGGGTGCGCTCCGGCGGCTCGTACGGCGGCAGCCAGCCACCCGGGTCCCGGAACACCACGATGTCGCCGCGGTGGACGTCGAAGACGGTCGGGACCATGCGGGAGACCATCACCCGGTCCCCGATCTCCAGCGTGTCCTCCATGGACCCGCTGGGGATGAAGAAGGCCTGGACGAGCAGCGTCTTGATCAGCCAGGACAGCACGAGAGCGCTGACGACGATGATCGCCGTCTCGCGCAGCACCCCGAGGCCACGGCTCGGCGCGGGCCCCGCGGCCGTCGCCGTCCCGCCGCCGGCGCCGACCACGGCGTCGAAGCCGACACCCTCGTCGCCGGAGCCCGAAGGGGCGGGGTCGTGGGATCGGGGCTCACGCGCACTGGGCCGGTCGGTCACGGGATCGGAGTCTGCCACGACCTCACTCTTTCACCCGCCACCGTCCAGGGCGAAACTGCCGTCACGGGCGGCCCGCGGGCCCGTGGGAGACGCGGGGAGCACGACGGACGGGCGGCCCTGCCGTAGCAGGACCGCCCGTCCGGGGGTGCGCGTCAGCGCGTCACGAGGCGGGGCGTCGCGCCCCGGTGCCTCACTTCGACGCGGGCGTCTCGCGCTTCTCGCGGATCTTCGCCTTCTTGCCGCGCAGGTTGCGCAGGTAGTAGAGCTTGGCGCGACGCACGACACCACGCGACACGACGTCGATCGAGTCGATGGTCGGGGCGTGCAGGGGGAACGTGCGCTCCACACCGACACCGAAGCTGATCTTCCGGACGGTGAAGGTCTCACGGACGCCGCCGCCCTGGCGCGCGATGACGATGCCCTGGAACGCCTGGACGCGCGAGCGGTTGCCCTCGACGACCTTGACGTTGACCTTGACGGTGTCGCCGGCGCGGAAGTCCGGGACGTCGGAGCGCAGCGAGGCTGCGTCGACGGAGTCGAGCGTGTGCATGGTTGTCTCCCCGCTCTGCCACAGGTCAGGAGCAAGATCGTGGCACGCCCTGGGGCGTGCCTTGTCTGACGGTTCGGTGGGTGCGTCGGCTCCTCGACCGGACGGCTGACCAGCAGCTCGTCATGACCTCCCCTGTGGCAGAGGCCGGGTCGGCGAACACACCGGCGACCTATTCTGCCACAGGTCCTGGCGGAGCCTCGCCCGTGGGCTGGAGGCGTCCGTCGTGCAGGGCCCAGCCGAGGCCGGCGAGCATCGCCAGGTCGGCCTTGTCGAGTGCGCCGGGGTCCAGCGCGGCGATCATGTCCGGACGGCGCGCGGCGGTCCGCTCCAGCGCCCGGTCGCGGCGCCAGCGCTCGATCCGCGCGTGGTGGCCGGACAGGAGGACCTCGGGCACGTCCAGCCCCTCCCACGCGGGGGGCTTGGTGTACACCGGGTACTCGAGCAGGCCTGCGGCCCCGTGCGACTCCTCGACCAGCGAGTGCGGGTTGCCGACGACCCCGGGCAGCAGCCGCCCGAACGCCTCGATCATGACGAGCGCGGCGACCTCCCCGCCGTTGAGCACGTAGTCCCCGATGGACAGCTCGCTCACGCGGTGGCCTGCCGCGCGCGCCCGCTCGGCGACCCGGGCGTCGATGCCCTCGTAGCGGCCGCACGCGAGGACGACGTGCTCCTCGATCGCGAGCGCCTCCGCGTGCCGTTGCGTGAACACGTCGCCCGACGGCGTCGGCACCACCAGGTGGCCCCCGCCGCCCGCGGGGAGCACGTCGTCGAGCGCACGGCCCCACACGTCCGGCCGCATGACCATGCCCGCTCCCCCGCCGAACGGGGTGTCGTCCACCGTGCGGTGCCGGTCGGTGGCCCAGTCCCGCAGGTCGTGCACGCGCAGGTCCAGCAGGCCGGCCCGGCGGGCCTTGCCCACGAGCGACAGGTCCAGCGCGGCGAGGTAGTCCGGGAAGATCGACACGACGTCGACGCGCACGTCAGACCTCGTCCGTGCTCTCGGCGGCCTCGTCGGCGCCACCCTGGTCGGGGCGGTCGACGACGGCGGCGTCGGCGTCGCGGGCGAGCAGGCCGCCCGGCGGGGTCAGGACGACCCGCCCGCCGGCGACGTCGACCGTCGGCACGATCGCACGGACGAAGGGGACGAGGGTGCGCTCACCGGCGGGCTCGCGCACCACCAGGGCGTCGTGCGCCGGCAGGTGCTCCAGCCCGACGACCTCACCCACGACCGTCCCGTCCTCGAGCTCGGCCCGCAGGCCCTGGAGCTCGTGCGGGTACCAGGCGTCCTCCTCGTCCGAGGCGTCGGCCTCGACGACGAGCTCCACGCCGCGCAGCGCCTCGGCCGCGGTACGGTCCCCGACCTCGGCGAACGAGACCAGCCAGCGTCCCTGGTGCTCTCGCGCGGCCGTGACCGTGAGCGGACCGGCCGACGACGGGTCGGTCTCCAGGGTGAGGCCGACCGCAAGCCGGTCCTCGGGGTTGTCGGTGCGCAGGTCGAGGGCGACCTCGCCCCGGAGCCCGTGCGCGCGCCCGACGCGCGCCACCACCAGCTGCATGACCACTCCTGTCTCGTACTCGTTTCGCCGGCCGGCTCGGCACGACGTGGACCGCCTCGCGGTCCCAGCATGCCCCGCGACAGACGACGAGGCCCGGCCCCACCGGCGTGCGGTGGGGGCCGGGCCC